>JBDRTC010000928.1:0-2312 GCA_043824335.1 Planctomycetota bacterium
CTTCCAGAAGCGATCCCTTTCAAAGACAGCGGCGAGCGAGGCCTCCGTTCCGGTAATGGCGCGATCCAAGCAGGCCAGGAACCACTGCGTCCACTCCGTGATGTCGAGCGTCCCCTTCTGCGTCCTTTCCAGAATCTCGTAATACTCGTTGCGCTCCCTCCGAACCTGCGCCGACATGCTGTAATAGCGGCGCGCGCTGTTTTCGGAACGCGCCAACGCCCAATCGGCGATCGCGCGGGCGATGCGGCCGTTGCCGTCATCGAAGGGATGGATCGTCACGAACCATAGGTGAGCCTTGGCGGCCCCGAGCACCCAGTCCATATCGCCGTCTCCATTCGCCCAATCGAGAAACGCGGCCGTCTCAGCTTCCAAGAGCTCCGCCGGCGGAGCCTCGTAATGCACACGCTCACGACCGATCGCGCCGGACACGACCTGCATCGGGCCCTTGGCGTCGTCGCGCCAAGCGCCGACTTTGATGTTCGATGGAGCCTCGGGAAACAACGCCGCGTGCCAACCGAACAAGCGCTCTTTAGTCAGCGGCCGGCTGTAGTTCTGTGTGGCCTCGAGCGTCATCCGCACTACGCCGTCCACGCGGCGATCTGCGGGCAGAAGACCCGCTATGTCCATACCTAGGCTCCTAGCAATGGAGGACCTCACTTGTTCGGTATTCAGATTCTCGCCTTCGATCTCGCTCGATTTGACGACATCCTGGGTCAGAGCTTGGAGCACAATCTCGTCGCGCTGACCGAAACCCAGGCTTTCTAAACGCCCAATGAGGCGCCCCTGCCGCATGCGCACCTCGGCCAACGGCACGGCCAGGGCCCCTTGATCCCAGCGAAAATCGGGCCAATCCGGTAGCTGATGTATGTATCTACTCATTCTCCGCTAATACTGCGGATATTATAGCCGTTATTCTCCGCATTTTCAAGCGGTAATATCCGCATAATATGCGTATATTGTGCAGGTCAGGTCAGTGGACGGCGGGGTGCATGCCGCGCATCAGCCAGTTGAACATCCTATGGGGGAACGAAATGCTGGGGTCGCTCGTATCCTAGTGTAGTGTCCAACAAATAACTGGACAACTGAACGCAAATCAGTTAAACTGGAGCGGTGCCACAATCTACCGTAGCCCTCCAGCTCAAAGAAGGCGAAGAACGGCAACTACGCCAGTGGGTGTCGGCCTACGGCACGCCACAGCAGGTCGCTCTACGCAGCAAGATCGTGCTTGCTGGGGCCGAAGGACAATCCGACAACGGCATCGCAGCACGGTTGGAAGTCAATCGCAAGACCGTTACATTGTGGCGTGCTCGCTTTGAAGAAGGGCGTCTGGATAGTTTGTGGGAAGTGGCGGCGGGTCGTGGCCGTAAGCCGACCTACGCGCCGGAGAAAATCCACACAATTGTGGATGCGACGCTGCGCACCAAACCTAAAGGGATGACGCACTGGAGCTGCCGGTCGATGGCAGTCAGCCAGGGAGTCAGCAAATCGACCATCAACAATATCTGGCAGAGTCACAACATCAAACCGCATCGGGTGAAGACGTTTAAGCTGTCGCGGGACGCCAAGTTTTTGGAGAAATTGACGGACGTGGTGGGCTTGTATCTGAATCCCCCAGATCAGGCAATGGTTATATGCGTCGACGAGAAGACACAAATTCAGGCGCTGGACCGCACACAGCCGGGCCTGCCATTGAAGAAGGGCCGTTGCGGGACAATGACGCATGACTACAAACGCAACGGAACGACGACGTTGTTCGCCGCCCTGGAAGTCTTACAGGGACGGGTGGTCGGGCAGTGCTACGACCGTCATCGACACCAGGAGTTCTTGAAGTTTCTAAAACTGTTGGAGCAAGAGTTCCCTGGAGAGAAGAGCTTACACTTGGTGATGGACAACTATGGCACACACAAACACCCCAGAGTTCAGTCTTGGTTAAAACGCCATCCGCGTTTTGTTTTTCATTTTGTGCCGACCAGTTCCAGCTGGTTGAATTTGGTTGAGCGATGGTTCGGCGAGTTGACGAGCAAACGAATCCGCCGCGGCGTGTTTTTCAGCGTGGACGATTTGAAGAAAGCGATTGATGAGTTTATGGCAGCCTGGAACGAAAATCCGAAACCCTTCGTCTGGACCGCCAGCGTGGAATCGATCGTCGAAAAGCTCTCGCGTTGCCGACAGACCCTGGAACAGATTCGGCCGGGCTGCACGCTGCCGCGCAGGAGAAAAACGAAAAAGTAGTTGTCCAGTTATTTAGCGGACACTACACTATGGACCTCCGCCCAACGGGGAATGGAGGCCGTCCGATGGATAAGACACAG
>JBDRTC010000929.1:0-13568 GCA_043824335.1 Planctomycetota bacterium
CGGGACGTCGCGGCATGCGACGCAGTAGCTGACGTCGATGCCGACTTGCGCCGGTCCGGCGCGGGCCGTCGACGGCCCAATCAACAGGCCCGCTCCCAGAAACAGACCATTGACGGCCACAACGAAACGATGTCTCAAGACGTTCGTCATTTTCTCCCCCTCCCTGCTCCGTGAATTCCCATCACCTGAGCGAGCCCCTTTCCTTGGTGGAAATGGACGCTTCCGCTAATTCTACGAGTCGACCGCGGAAAGGGGTCAAGGTTTTGCCCCGGGAGTCCGAGAGGCGCGAGGCTCCGTCGAACCGAAATGGAAGCCCTCCGAAAACCGACTTCCACGTGCTAGCACCCCGCCCAACTCGGTTGCGTTTCAGGGCTTAGCCCAGTCTGGCCACCGATCGATCGGGCGAGATCTTCTTGGGGGGCGAGTTTCCCCTGCCAGCTTTTCGGCGACGGCGACGGCGACGGCGACAAGCTCTACCGGACACTCCGGGCAACTGCCTTCGGCCGCGAGTCTCAAGGCTTCACCAAATGACGGAACAGGCGTGCGGAACCTGGTGGTCTGTCAAGGCTGTTTTGATGGGTGCCACGGGCATCTTGCCCGTGCCTTCACGGCAGCACTGGCGAGACGCCAGTGGCACCCAACCCGTCATTTCAAGTCTGACAGACCACCAAGTGAAAGAAAGGAGGCAGGATACGCCAGCCACACCGCCGCCGGCGGTTTCACGCGGAGCACTGCTGGAACCGCTTTGCGCCTTCCGGGAATCCCGGTTGGACCACGCCGGCCAACGCGGTCCGCTTGCGCTCGGCGATCACTTCCTCGGCCAGGCTGGCGGGCAGACGCCTGTAGCTGGCGAACTCCATGGTGAACGTGCCCTGGCCTTGGGTTAGGCTGCGCAGGTCGGTCGAGTAGCCGAACGTCTCGGAGAGAGGCACCTCGCCCTCGATTCGCGCGATCGGGCCGAGCATCTCCGTAGCCGTGACCGTGCCGCGGCGAGACGTCAGGTTGCCGACGACCGAGCCCTGGAACTGGCCGGGACACTCGATCTCGATCTTCATCACGGGCTCCAAGAGCACCGGCGCGGTTCGGGCGAACGTCTCGCGCATGGCCGTCAGCGCGCACGTCTGGAAGGCCAACTCCGAACTGTCGACCTCGTGGTAGGAGCCGTCGTCGATCGTTACGTGGAGCCCGACCACCGGATAGCCGGCCACCGGACCCTTCACAATCCCCCGGCGAAAGCCCTTCTCGACCGCCGGGAGGTACTCCTTGGGAATCCGCCCACCTTTGACGTTTTCCTCGAAGAGAAACGCTTCTTCGGACTCGGGGGGCAACACGCCCAAGGAGCCGACGAGGTGCGCGTACTGGCCGGAGCCGCCGTTCTGCTTCCGGTGCCGCACGTTGAACTCGGCCGTCCGAGTCGGCGCCTCGCGGTAGGCGACCTTGGGGGCCCCAACTTGAACGGCGACGCCATACTCGCGGCGAATCCGCTCGACGTAAACCTCAAGGTGCAATTCCCCCATCCCGGCGATCAGCGTTTCGCTCGTTTCCGGGTCGGTGGTCACGTGGAACGTAGGATCCTCCCGGCGGAATCGCTGGAGGGCCTTGCCGAGCCGGTCCGCGCCGTCCCGGTCCGCCGGGGCGATCGCCATGCGGATCACCGGGTCCGGCACGTACATGTTTTCGAGCGTGCAATAGGCATACTCCGAGGCGTACGTGTCGCCGCTGGCGCAATCGACGCCCAGAACGGCCACGATGTCGCCGGCCACGGCCGTGTCGACGTCTTCCCGCTCGTCGGCGTGCATCCGCACGATGCGGCTGAACCGCTCCTTGCGCCCGGTCCGCTGGTTGAAGTACGTGCCGCCCTTGGTGAACGTGCCCTGGTAGATCCGCATGAAGGTCAGCGCCCCGTAGGGGTCCTCGGCGATCTTGAATGCCATGGCCACGGTCGGGCGCTCCGGATCGGGCGAAAGCACGAACTTCGTGCCGGGATCGCGGTGGGCGAACGCCGTCGCCTGGGATTCGAGCGGCGAGGGCAGGTAGCGCACCACGGCGTCCAAAAGCGGCTGCACGCCCTTGTTGCGGAAGGCCGAGCCGAGGAAAACCGGCGTGAACTTCAGTTGAAGGACCGCGGCGGCGATCGCCTCGTGGATGAGCGTCTCGGGGACCTCCACGTCCGACAGGAGAAGCTCCAGCACCTCGTCGTTGTACATCGACAGGGCTTCGAGCATCTGCCGCCGCACCTGGGCGGCCTCGTCGGCCATTCCGGCGGGGATCGGCTCGCGGCGGACACGCTCGCCGCTCGGGCCGTCGAAGTAAAGGGCCGTTTGCGAAACCAGGTCGACGACCCCCTCGAAGCCCGCCTCGCGGCCGATGGGAATCTGCATCAACACGGCGTCGCAGCCGAGCTTCGCGCGCAACTGCTTGGTCACGCCGTGGGGATTGGCGCCGACGCGATCCATCTTGTTGATGAAGACCAGCCGGGGCACGCGGTAGCGGTGCATCTGGCGATCGATCGTCAGGGACTGGGCCTGAACGCCTCCCACGGCGCAGAGCACCATCACGGCCCCGTCGAGCACGCGGAGGCTCCGTTCCACCTCGACGGTGAAGTCGACGTGCCCGGGCGTGTCGATCAGATTCACGGTCGCCCGGCCCCATCGCACAGACGTAGCGGCGCTGGTGATCGTGATGCCGCGTTCCCGCTCCAGGTCCATGTGGTCCATGGTGGCGCCTCCGCCGCGGACCTCCTGCATCCGGTGAATTCGCCCGGCGTAGAAGAGAATCCGCTCGCTCAGCGTCGTTTTGCCCGAGTCGATGTGGGCCAGAATCCCGATGTTTCGTAGGCGTTTGAGGTTCACTTGGTCTCGACAATCACTTAGTCTAAAGGGTGGGGACTCACCGTCCGAAAGGTGGGTCGCCCCGGGCTTCGACAACGCCGCACGCCCGCGCGCGACATAGACGGTGGATCGCTCTTCAGGTGCGGTTACAGGTCGCCTGGCTCCCCCGGCGAACCTGTGATCCTGCAATTTAGAAGTCTCTGGGAGCCTCTATGCGGGAAAGAGCCAGCGGCAGGTTAAAGACGACGCACCTCGAAGTTGCAAATAATAGTATATTCTCGGCCCGACACAATGGCAAGGCCAGGGAATCCCGGTATTTCTTTGGCGGCCGGCCGAATCCGCGTAACTTGTTCCCAAGCTCCGCTTGGGAACACCCCTCTTCAGAGCATTGTTTTGCTCCTTTGGGCGAGTCGGCGAGACGGAAGTTGGCTGCAAGTGCGGTCCCAAGCAGAGCTTGGGACCGAGGTTGTGTGCGTCTCGCCCCTCTCACTCTTCGGGGATAAACTGCACGGCGTCGATTACGACGTATCCGTCGGTCCCTTCGTTGGAGATGATGACGCAGCCCTGGTCGCCCGCCGCGAAAGGATGTTGGCCCAGAGAGAGGAACGGTCCGTCTTCGAGCGGTTTCCGCTGGTTGACCGTGATCTTCACGGCTCCGTCGGCCGAAACGATCGTGACGGGCACGTTGGTCGCCCGATTGGGATTCGGCGTGAAGGCCACTCGCACCTCGTACCGCCCCGCCTTGGGGAGCGTGGGGCGGAAGACGGCACGCAGCTTGCCTTTGGCTTCGTTCCCGTCGTGCCGGTAGGCCACGTGGACGAACCCGCCGACCGAGCTGCTCGAGGCCCAGGGGCCGGTCAGCTCGGCCTCTTGGTCGTCGATCACGATTCCCGAGAGCGACGCCGGCGAAATCCCCGGCTGACGCCGAGGCCCGGTCCATTCGAGCGCCTGCTTGTCGGCCAGCAGCCGTTCTCTGAGCGCTCCCGGGTCGATCTCCTGCACCGCAACGCGCTGGTCGATCGCCTGGCAGGCGGCCGTGGCGGCCGACTGGCCGAGGATCATGAACACCGGCTCCATGCGGATCGAGCCGTAGGCGATGTGCGACGCCGAAAGGCACACCGGCACCAGCAGGTTCGCACACTCCGACGCTTTCGGCGTAATCGCCCGATAGCTGACCGGATAAGGACCGCCGGGGCTGATCTCGACGTCTCCCTCGTTGCGCGCCGTGCCGTCGGCGTCGACGTATCGCTCGACGTGGTGCGAGTCCATGTTGTACGAGCCCATGCCGATCGGCTCCGGCGTCGGCTCGAGGCATCTCAGGTGCCGCTCCGTCATCACAAAGCGGCTCACCATGCGCCGGGCCTCGCGAACGTAGATCTGGTGTGGCCAGTTGCCGCTCTTTGCGAACTCGTCCTTGGCCAGGCCCCAGCGGCTCATCTCCTGGTGAATCTTCTCCGGCACCCTGGGATCGTTGGCCAAAAAGTACATCAGCCCCTTCTGATAAAGCTCGTGCTCCCGGATGATCTCGCGGCGGCGCTCGTAGGAGGCCTCGGGATAGTCGTAGTTCATCCCGATGTTGTCCGTCGAGAAAGGGCCGTGGTTGTTCGTGTCGGTCTTCCAGTTCGGCGCCGGGTCGAACTTGCGGAACACGCCGTCCCAACCCGTTTGAAGGCATCGGGCCAGAAGCTCGTACTCCAGCGGATCGTAGCCCGGGGGCTTGGGAAACGGCAGCCGGTTTTCCGGCGCCGTCGTCAGACACATGCGGAAGCAGTACGCCTGAACGCAGTGGTCGCCCGAGCCTTCCTCGCCCGGCGGACCGGCGGAAATGCGGGGCAAAAGACCGCTGGACGGATCCCCGGGCACCACGTACGGATCGACCGGTTGGAGGAACTGATGGTGCACCGCGTTCTTGGTTTGCACCCCGTTGAGCGTTTCGCCGTACTGTGCATTGGACTCGCGCCCGACCGCGTACGACACGCCGCCGGCCGCCATCAGGTCGCCTTCGTAGGTGGCGTCGATGAACATCCGGCCGCGATAGGTTCTGCCGCCGAGCGTGGTGATCGATTCGACGCGGGCCCCGTCCCTCTTTACGCCGCCGGAGCGATCCAGCCACTGGCCGCGGTCCACGCGGACCTTGTGCTCGGCGATCAGCCGCTCGAACGTCGCTTCGGCCACGTGGGGCTCGAAGACCCACATGGCGTCGTCGCTCGGCCGGTATCGCTCGTACTCTTCGGGCTTCTGGTGAATCCAGGCTTGTGGGCGGTCGTAATGCTGCTTGATCCGTTGGTAGAACTCCCGGGCGATGCCTCCGATCACTTCCTTGCGCCCGGAATCGGTCCAGCCCAGCCCGCCGCTGGAGAGGCCGCCCAGATGCTCGTCGGGCGAGACGACTACGACCGATTTCCCCATCCGGGCCGCTTGCACGGCAGCGGCGACGCCAGCGGAGGTCCCGCCGTAGATGACGACGTCGAACGGCTCCCCCGGTTCAGGCGGCACGACGTCGGCCGAGCTTGTCGCTGCAAGAAGAAGACAAAGTACCGGGCACATGCCGCGGATTGCTCGCTGCATCGTGTGGCGCCTTTCGCGTTGTGTGGGGCGACTCATGTTCCGGTGTCAACCGGCTGCCAGCTCGGCCGCCACCTTGTCGAAGTAGGCGACGCACTGCTGGATGAGCGGGTAGTTCTCGGGCCGATACGGCTCGTACTCGATCGAGAAAACGCCCTTGAAGCCCTGGCGGTGCATTTCTTCGAGGATCTCGTGGATCTTCCCTTCCCCTGTTCCCCAGGGAACGCACTCGGCCTCTTTGACCCCGTATCGGCTGACGTCTTTGAGATGGAAGGAGATCACTCGGCCTTCGAGCATCTTGAGGGCGTCGACCGGGTTGAAGCCCGACCGGCACCAATGGCCCGTGTCGGCACAGGAGCCGATCCGTTTGCCGCGGCCCTTGCAGACCTTGGCGGTCGTTTCCGGGTTCCAGTACTGCGAGGGCGCGGGATGGTTGTGTACGGCGAGGTTCACCTGGTATTCGTCGCAGAGTTTCTCGATCATGTCGTAGGCCTCGAAGGGAGGCTCTGCGACGAGGCTCTCGATGCCCATGTCCCTGGCAAACTCGAAGATCTTGCGCGAAGCCTCTTCCTCGACCAGCGCCCGGCAGTAGAGAAGGCGGAACTTGACGCCGGCGTCGTCGAGCTTCTTCTTCGCGGCGTTGCGGTCGGCGGCCGACATCGCCGGGCCGGTCTGAACCCCGGGCTTCTCGGGGCTGAGCTTTTGCCAGTCAAAACCCTCGACCGTGTCCAGCCCGAGCGAGGCGATCTTGTCGACGGTCTCGAAAAAAGTGAGCCGGTTGAAGCTATAGGCGGCGCAGGCGAGCTGCCAGCCGAGCTTCTCGGCGTTCGGCGCGCCCTTGGCGGGGTCGGCCGCGAGGCCGGCGCCGGTAAACCCGGCCAGCCCGATTCCGGCGCCGAGGGCGCCCGTGGCTTTGAGAAAACTGCGACGATGGATGGCTTTGGTCATGGGAGAGTTCCTTGGTGCTGACGTTGCGGAGGAAGACGCGCCGACCGCTGCCGGGCCCGAGCAGCCCATTGCGACCTTTCCAGTGTCTATTGTATACTGGCCCTCGCGTCGAGAGGAATGCCTCACCGCGAGAAAAGGGGGAGCCGAGAATGGTCAAGACTCCAACAACGCGCCGGACGACGCGCCGCAAGTTTCTCAAGAGGGCGAGTGGCCTTGCGGTCGCCGGACTGGCGGGGGAATCGTTCGCCGATCCAGGGGGCCGTTCGGTTCGGGCGGCGGAAAAGAAGAACCAGGTGCCCGGGATGAAGCTCTCTTTGTCTGTGCGAGTGGCGGAAGCGTTCGGCTCGAAAGAGAAGTCCTCGATGACGATCGGCCAGCTTATCCAGGTGGCCAAGCGCTACGGATACGAGGCCCTGTGCATGCGAGGCTCGCAAGCGGGCGTTCATACGCCGGCGGAGAGGGTGCGCCAGATGAGCGCCGAGATCCGCGCGGCCGGGTTGGCCGTTTCGATGGTCACCGGCGACTTCGCCGTGCCGCGAAACGACGAGCACGGTCCCGAAGGGCTGCGGAACATCACGCCCTACCTCGACCTCGCCGAAAAGTTCGGCGCCGGTCTGATCCGCATCTGCATGAAAAAGGAGGAAGACATCCCCTGGGCCCGGAAGGCGTCTGACGAGGCTCGCGAACGCGGGATTCGCTTGGCTCATCAAGCCCACTGCGCCAGCCTGTTTGAAACGGTCGAGGGATCCTTGCGCGTGCTCCAGGCCGTGGGACGCAACAATTTCGGCATCATCTATGAGCCGGCCAACTGGTTGATCGCCGGTCAGGATTACGGCTCCGAGACGATCCGGAAGCTGAAGCCCTACCTCTTCAACGTTTACGTGCAGAACCATCGCCTTCGCCCGGGCGGGGAGGCATCGATCGGAACCTGGACGCGCGGCAACGTCGAGATGGACCACATCGGCCTTTGGGAGCCGGGCGGCGTCGATTGCGACGAGGTCTTCCGCGGATTGCACGAGATCGGCTACCAAGGTTACGTGACGGTTCACCAGGCCTTCGCCGGCATCATGCCCATCGAGACGGCGGTCCAACGGAGCGCCGACTTCCTGCGGCCGTTGATGCGCATGCAACCACCGGCCGGCTAAGCGGGAAAACGAGAAGCCTGCACGGTCGGGTGCCACTGGCGCCAGCGCCAGTGCACGGGCAAGACTACCCTCCGAACTGAAACGCGAACAGGTCCGCGTCGCGCAGGACGAACTGCAGGCGCACCGGTTTGCCGGCCAGCTTGCCGAGGTCGCCGCCGCTCCAGGAGACGGCCCGGTCGAGATCGTCGCCAAACATTTCTTCACAGTCGTCTGCGGAAAAGCCGGGGATCGGCTGGCCGTCGGGCGTTTGGAGCCCGACGCGGATGCCGCCCGCCGCGCTGGTCGAGAAGTTCAGCGCCAGCTTGTTGCCGGCGAACGTGAGCGGCTTGGTGACCAGTTCGCCGCCGGCAAACGGCGCCCACACGGAAACGAAGCCGTCGAGGCGCAGCGTGTACCGGCGCAGCGCGCTACTTTTGCCGGTCCAATAGCTTTCGCCGGCGTAGAGCGAAAGCTCGTCGGGCGCGCCTGGGAGCGACGATTTCGTCTCGACCACGTGCCAGGCGATGTATTGGTGTCCGTAGTGCCACGTTCCCTCGCGCTGGATGCCCGGGGGAAGGAACGCTTCGTTCCAGCGTTTGAAATGTACGCCGTCGCGGCTGGCCATCAGAAGGCCCTCGGTCAGCGCCGTGCCGTACCGCAGGTGGGCCTTGGCCCGCTGCTCGCGGTGTTCGAGCTCCGGCAGCGCCCGCATCGAGTCGGACCAGCCCCGCTCGACGTACCGCGTTGGGAAGCCGATGAAGATGTGCGGCGCGCGGTGGTACGACTTGGTCTGGTTGGTGTAGAGGTGCTCCGTCGGCGAGTCGACGTAGGTCAGGTCGGCGTGCGGCCCCCAGTTGAGGAAATCGGGCGAGGTCGCCGTGCGGATGGCGCGAAAGCCCGTCGGCTTCCAGACCTTTTCCGTCGTCGTACCCGCGGTGAAGATTCGCCAATACGCCCGATACTCGCGCCGGAACGGGTCCCAGAAGGCGAGGTTCTGAGAGTCGAAGGCCCCGTCGGTGATCACCGGGGCGTCGCTCATCGGCGACCAGTGGATTCCGTCGGGCGATTTGAACGGAAGTAGGCCCCTGGGGCCGGCGGAGCGGAGGATGGCCTTGTAGCGTGCGTCGGGAGGGCAGTCGGGGTTTTCGTCCTTGAAGACGGCCGGATGGCCGGGGTCGGCGTTGACGTTTCCGATCTTGCCGCCGGCGATCACGATGTTGTTCGCCTTCGAGCCGTCGAACTCGTGGAGCCCCAGCTCGGGCTTGCGCCAGTGGACGCCGTCGTCGCTTTCGGCGTAGCAGCAGTAGAGCGGGTGTACGCCAGAGTTGAGCTTTCCGTCCGACACGTCGAGGTGCCAGGCCTTGTAGTACATGCGGTACAAGTCGCCGTCGCGAAAGACCGAATGGTACCCGCTCCCGGTGCCTTCCCAGGGCGCGTCGTGCTCCAGGGCAAGCTCGCGAGCCACAGGATGGTTGAGACGCAACTCGGCCCCGCCGGTGAGGCTTTCGACCAACGTGTCCTCGACAAACAGCTCGCGCCGCGAGCCGACGTCAATCGCATCTTGCCCACGCGCCGTTCCGCAGACGGCGAGAAGGACAACGATCCAGACGGCATTACGAGTCATGCTTCACCTCGTTTTCTTCAGTTGGAGTGTTGTGGAGTTCCATGTTGTCGGAAGCTGAGGGCCGCCCGCCCTTCAGCGTTTACGGTCATGGTTTTTCGACTCGGCAGCGTGTGGCCCACGCTTGCCATTGGGTGGTCATCTCCCGCACGCGCTCCGGGTGCTTTTCGGCCAGGTTCCGGGTTTCCGTGCCGTCGGTTTCCAGGTCGTACAACTCCCAGGGTCCTCCGCCGCGCGGGCACACGAGCTTCCAGCGGCCCGACCGGATCGCCCGATTCCGCGGCACGCTCCACGCGAGGACGCGATCCGCTTGGCGCTCGTCGCCGCGCAGGATGGGAACCAGGCTTGTGCCCTCCAGGGGCAACGGCTTGCGGCCGTGGAAGTCCTTCGGGTAATCCGCCTGGGCGACGTCCAGGCACGTCGGCATGATGTCGATCACGTGGCCGACGTCCCAGACCATTCCTCCCGTTTGCCCGATCACGGCGGGCCAGCGGACGACGAGCGGCGTGCGGATGCCGCCCTCGTAAGCCGTCAGTTTCGTTCCGCGAAGCGGCGTGTTGCTCACGTTGGCCCAGGCGATTCCGTACGCGGCGAACGTGTCGTGGGGCCCGGGCATGAGGGCCGGTCCGCTCCCGGGACGGATGGGCACGCCGTCCAAGCGCCAGGTGTCGTTCCGCCGGTTCGGCGTAAAGCCAAAGCCGCCGGCCGAGGGCGTCACGCCGCCGTCGGGCGCGGCGCCGTTGTCGGAAAGGAACATGACCAGCGTGTTCTCCTCGACGCCCGCCTCGCGGATCGCTTCCAGAATCCGGCCCACGCCGCGATCGACGCCCGAAACCTGAGCCGCGTAAACGGCCATCCGCTCCGCCTGCCAGGGCTTGTTGGGGTCCTTGTCCCACGGCGGAACGCCGGCCGGCTTGGGCGAGAGCCGCCAGGAGTCTGGAATCAATCCCATCTCCTGCTGGCGGCGGAACCGTTTCTCGCGCCAATGCTCCCAACCGTGCTCTCGATACATGTTGCGATACGTTGCGATATCCGCTTCACGCGCGTGCAGCGGCCAGTGCGGCGCGATGTAGGCCACGTAGAGGAAGAACGGCCGCCCGCCCCGCGCCGCCTCCTCGATAAAGCCGACGGCGTAATCGCTGAACGCCTCGGTCATGAAGAAGCCTTCGGCGGGAAGCGTCCATCGCGCGGTGTCCAGATAGAAGGGGTTATGCTCCACTTCGTGAAAGTAGCTGATCTTGGCCTGGCACATTGGGCCGAAGGACCGGTCAAAGCCCCGCTGGACCGCCGGATCGCGCCCCTGCCACTTGCCGACCATCATCGTGCGATACCCGGCCGCCTGGAGCAGCTCCGCGATCGTGACACAGCGGGTGAAATCCTTCGGTTCGTTCCAGCGCTCGCCGGAATGCCCCACCTGTTGCGGGTAGAGTCCGGTCAAAAGCGACGCCCGCGTGGGGCCGCAGATCGCGTTGTTGTAGAACTGCGTGAAGCGCACTCCGCCGGCTGCCAGCCGGTCGATGTGAGGCGTGCGGATCTCGCCCCCGTAGCAGCCGAGATCCGACCAGCCCATGTCGTCCGCCATGACGAGGACGATGTTTGGGCTTTCAGCGGCGATCGCCACATGCGTGGCCCCGAGAAGCGCGACGATCAGTAGACCGGCAACTTGGCGCATGCCGACCACGGCTCCTCAGGGCTGAAACGGCGGGACGTCGGCCCGGCGGCGCCCGTCGATGATCTCTTCCAGGTAACCCGCAACGCGGTCGACGATCCGGCCGAGCAGCTCTTCGCCCTTCTCTCGCGTGGCAATCGGGGGCCCGGGGTCGGGCTGATCGGCCCACGCCTCGGTCCGCACGTTCTCGGGAAACGCGCAAAGCGCGATCGAGGTCTCGAATTCCTGCGCGTGGCCGGGCAGGTCGTGCGGCAAACGGCTCCCGGCTTCGAGCACGGCTTCCGCATCCGCCTTGGTGAGCACGTCCCAATAGGAAAGGAAGTGCAGATTGACCTGAAACTCCCGCAAAAACTGGTCCCAGGTGCCTTGAACCGGGGCGATGTTGCCCCCGTGCCCGTTGAGGACCAGCACGTTTTGGAATCCCGCCATGACGACGCTTCGGATCAGGTCATCGAGCACGGCCAGGAAAGTCCCCGGCCGGAGGGTGAGCGTGCCGGCATGGTTCATGTGGTGCTCGCTCACGCCCGCCATCACCCCCTCGGCAACGAGCACGCCAGGGCGGAGCCGCTCGGCGACCCTGGTGGCCACGAGCGTCGCGCTCCGCCAATCGTGCTCCATGGCAAGATGCTCCAAGTGCTGTTCAATGGAGGCGACCGGGATGATGCAGGCCCGCAGGCTTCCCGACGCCATTCGCTCACGGAACTCGCGCCGGGTCGTTTTTCTCAGTAGCACCTCGGGTTCACTCATTGCCGATCACTTTCGATTTGCCGCGTCGCCATTATGGCGCCGCGGCGGCGGCGGCGTCAAGTTGCCGCAGCAAGTTCTTGAGGCCGTCGAGGTTTTCTCGCAGGCTTCTTTCCGCGTCGGTGTCGGCGCGATGGTCGAGGATGCCGATGGGGCCGCGGTAACCACTCTCTGCAATCGTCTCGATCAGGCGCTTGTCGTGCCGTCCCCGGCCGATGGGCAGAATCTTGGGATTTGCCCCGTCGTTCATGCCGTTGAGGTTCAGGCACAAGAGGTAAGGCATCATGGTCGCGAGGGATTCGGCGAAATCTCCGATGTGTTCGTGCCCGTGGTGGAGGTTGTAGACGATGCCGACGTGATCGCCCTTGGCGTTCTCTCGCAACCATCGGCACACGGCGGCCATGTTTTCCGGCTCGCCGCCCCAGCCGCCGTGGTTATACAGGGCCAGCTTGCAGCCCAACTCGCGAGTCTGCTCCACGAGCGGCAGCAGTTGCTTCGCGGCGGCTTCCACCATTTCCTCCTGCGTGCCCGGTTGTGGGCCCGGGATGATCTGCCAGATTTGCGGCTTGATCCCGTGCTTCGTGATGAGCGGCGCCATCTCCGGGTGCCAGCTCCAGAACGCAAAGTATTCGAGACCGTGCTCCTTGTAGGCGAGGATTTCCTCCTCGAACGTGGGCACGTGCTCCGCCCGCCAATCGTAGGCCACCTTGGTGATGCCGAGCCGCTTGAGCATCTCCGCGCGCTCTTGGGGCCCTCGCTTTGAGGCGTCAAACGGCACGATGCACCACGCGACGAGATTGTCCTTGGCAAAGACGCTTGCGCCGGCTTCGTTCGCTTCAGCGGACAAAGCTTGGCCGGTAGGCACGAGCGCGACGAAGCTGAAGACTGCCAGCAACATACACGGCACGAATGCTACGGTGATTCTCTCGTTCTTCACGGTCGGGGTCCTCCGGCTCGATACTGACGGGGCTCTTGCAGAAGTCCAGTACTGACGTAAAGCGAACACGCTCTCTCCCAAACGGCACTCAACCTCTTCGACCGACGGCTACGTCTTCCCGGGGCCGATCAACTCGCGAAGGAGCCGGGGCGATAGCTCGGCCAGCGCATCGACAACCAGGTCAGCCTCCCGGAGCGACTCCCGGGTGTGTCCGGTGCTGGCTAATCCGACGCTCGTCATCCCGGCGGCGTTGGCCGCCTGGACTCCGGCGGGGGCGTCTTCGACCACCGCACACCGGTCCGGAGCGGCGCCCAGTCGTTGGGCGGCGAGGAGAAACACCTGCGGGTCGGGCTTGCCGCGGGTGACGTCGCGGCCGGTCACCACGGCCCCGAACATGGACGTCGCCTTCAACTGGCTCAACACCAGATCGATGTTCTCCGGCGGACCGGAGGACCCGAGGCCCAACGCAAATCCAGCGTTGGCGAGCGACTCGAGCAATTCCACGGCGCCCGGCATCACGGAGAAAGCGGCTTCGAGGATTCGGCGAAACGCCGATTCCTTGCGGCTGTCCATTTCGGCGATCTGGTCCTCGGTGTAGTTGTCTTCGTGCCAGTAGGCGGCAATGATCTCCCGGCTGGTGCGGCCGAACTGCGCGGCAAAGTCTGCTTCGGTGATCGCCAGCCCCTCTTCGGCGGCCACGGCCTGCCAGCTCTTGAAATGTGCGTGGTAGCTGTCGACCAGCACGCCGTCCATGTCGAAGATTACGGCCGGTTTGTCGTTCATGGTGTGCAATCCGCTGTTTGGTTGCCGCCGGCATGGCGGCTTCGCACTTAGCGGCCTATCCAGCGGCCAGCTGCCGTGCCGGCGGCAGGTGAACAGCCCTCGGGCCTAATCGGATTTGCTCGTCCTTGCTCTCGTCAAGGCTGACGCTAGAAGCCCCGTAGGAACCGCAATAATCCCAATCCCGGCAATCAGAACGAACGCTGTGAAGATTTTCCCACCGATCGTCACCGGGTAAACGTCTCCGTAACCGACTGTGGTAAGCGTCACAACGGACCACCATAGACAATGAAACACTGACGCGAATTGGTCGGGCTGTGCTTCGCTCTCAAAGAAGTAGATTCCCACC
>JBDRTC010000930.1:0-5513 GCA_043824335.1 Planctomycetota bacterium
CAGATGACCCCGACTCTGACATCCACCCCAAATGGGCAGAAATTTTACCGTCACTGGATGTCTGGCTCAAGGTTGAGAAGGAAGAAATACACCATGTTGCCCATCTGATCCCAACGCTGGATTGGAGTCCAGACGATGGAATAGGTGTACGTCTGCAGCTTTCTCCGAGGGACTCTCAGGATCTTCTTGAATCATTCTCCAAGGCGAAGAAGACCCGTCCACCGCTCAACTGCCCCTACCCCGGCTGCGAGAACAAGGCGGCGCCGGTGTTCGGGATGATGTGCAAGGAGCACAAGGACGTCCCCGAGAAGGATCGGCAGAGGATGTTCGCGGAGAGGAGAGCGGCGGTTCAGGCCACGTAGACTGCGCCGCCAAGGTGCTACGTGACCCTGGGCCACGAAGGGGCGACGTACACGTTTACCGTCTGGGACGACATGCTGCTCGGTCAACGACAAGTCTGTGCAGCTGACCGAGGACTTGGGTTACTTCGGGCTGAATCCGAAAGCAGACTGGGACCTTTGCTCCTTAACACCCCTTAACACCACTCGTTTGTGCTCTTCGTCTGGACAGCGCGGTTGGCCATGAACCGTTTGTCAAGACAGGCGACCATCTGGTTTTTCCAAGAGATAGTCGCGGTCTTTCACATCATCATGGTTGACACTCTCCGCTCCAAGGATGAGCCTTGGATTGGCCACGACTGACACGGAGAACAGAGGTGACGGAACAAGAACTGCGAGAACTGGTTGCCTTTGGAGTGGAAAGTCCAGGAATCGAACTGAAAGGGCCTGGCAAGCGCACGGACAAGGCGTTCCTCGCCAAAGTAGTGCGAGCCGTGATTGCGATGGCAAACCGCCGTGCGGGAGGCGTGGTCTTTCTTGGCGTGGCCTCTGACGGCAAGATCGTCGGGCTCTCGGACGAAGAAATGGCCACCTGGTCACATGACGATCTCACCGCCAGTATCGCAGAGTACGCTGATCCTTTTGTTGAGATCGAGTCTGAGACGGTCACGGTGGATACATCTACGGTGCTGGTGCTCCATGTTGCCGAATTCGAGACATCCCCAGTGCTCTGCAAGAAGGATTTCTCCAAGAAGGAAGGCATCGTCCTGCGTCGCGGGGCCTGCTACGTTCGGCCCCGTGGCAAACCTGAAAGCGTCGAGATCCCCAATCACGTTGAGATGAGGGAGTTGCTTGAGCTGGCCACCGAGAAAGGGGTGCGCCATTTCCTCACCCGGTCCCAACGCGCCGGACTGACTATCAGCACTGGAGAAGTCGGGCGAGTGTGGGAGGAACGTCGCCAGGCGTTACAGCAAGACCCCGTGGCGCAGATCGTAACATCGAGGGGCTACTGGCGATTCGGCATCTGTCCCCAACATCTTGGTGGAGATCTTCGAGCCCCTGACTTGCCAGCGCTGATGTCGCGGTGGTCAGTCTCCCTCGGCGGCGACATCTTCCCCTTTGTCTCGCAGCGTGAGGCCCCACAATATGGGTCTGACTGGGCGGGGTTCGCACGGAACTCGGGGGCCTTCAAGCAGGTCTGTCGGTTGCACACAGACGGCATCTTCATCGGGATTGTGGCCTTCCCGCATGACTGGGTGGCAGACCGTGACAGGTGGCTGTACGGGCCAGAGGACGACCAAGAACCGCCCAAGACTATGTTCATCACTAGAGCGATGCGCGACGTTGGCCGATTCTTCAGCTTCGCCGCCAATTACGCCCACTCCGAGTTCGCCAAGTCCGGGGTTACAGTGACCGTCGGTGCGAGCCCTCTGGGTGGGCGGGAGCTGCTGATGGATGACCCGCAAAGAGGAAGCCTACACTACCCTCGAACAACCACAGCAGACCGCCTTCAATGGGAGCAGAATTTCGACCCAGGGGCACTCACCGCTGATGCACGGAAGTTGACCCTAGCTGTCGTGCGCGAGCTATTCGCCTTCTTCGAGTTCAGGCCGGAGGAGACGATCCTGGAAGACCTGTACGAGAAGAATCTGTTTTCGTCGTAGGGTAAGCGGTGGTCAGTTGTGTGATCCCGATGATCGCTTTCATAGTAGGTGTCGCGTGACGGCCTTCTGGCGAGGCGTTACCGTGAAGAGGAGTGATCAAGATAAGGGAGGATGACATTACCAAGTACCAACGGCCAGAAACATCGACCCCGAGGTCTTGCCCCTGCCACGTGTCCCTGCTGGGGCTGGGGCGGTGGGGGAAGAGGTGGGCTCCTGCGGAACGGGGAGGTGGCGGTGAGGGTGGGGCTGGTGGACGAGGACGGTCGGTCGAAGAGGGTGCCGCTGTCCCGTGGGGGGTCGTCCTCAAAACGCCAGCCGTCGCAGCGCGCCCGCGAGCACCTGCAACAGAACGATCGCGCGGGCGATGGCGACGCGGTCGCCGGCGTAGGTGGGGATGCAGTCGGATGGAATGCTGTGCTGGACGGCGATCGGCGGGAGGTCGTCGGGGTCGCGCGGTTGGAGGCCACGGGCGCGGGTGAAGATGAACGCACCTGTGCGGAACTTGTCGTTGGTCATCGTGATCCTCGTCGGTGAGGTGCAGAAAGGGTGATTCCCATGCACAGGTCTCATACCGACGAAACCCAACGCGCTTTCGCTACCGTTCTCGGGCGAGGATTGCATCCAACACTGATCGCGGAGTACACCCCTCACCCCGGCTCCGCCACGATCTCCACCGGAATACGCATTACGCTCTCGTGAACGGGTCTTGGGATTGCAGCCAGTCGGCATGGGCGCACGCGGTGATCTTGCACGGTGTACGAGGGCCGACATACTGCTTCTTCATATCGCCGAGCAGCCTGTCGGTTAGCACCGAGTACCCCTCGCGGCGGCTTTGTGCCGAAATCGCAGGCGCTTGACGAATCAGATCGTCTAGGACCTCTAGCTGGAGGGTCGACAAGTGCGCAAACAGTCGTGGGATCAATGCCTTTCGCGACTTGCCGGCCAAGCTCTTGAGACCCGCCAACTCGGCCAATATCCGCATGTCCTCGGCCTGTGGCAAGACCTCTTTCTGCCGAACCTGATTCAGAAACCTCGTCAGCAGAGCGAACCTTTGGGGATCCGATTGCTCGAGCTGAGCAAGCGCAGCCACGCGTATGCCTCGGCAACTCGGCGGGCGATGGGGTGCTCGCCGCTGACCACGGATGGGTCAGGCTCGGCTGACTAGGACACCAGGCCCTCGAAGTCGTGGTCCAGCTTCTGCTCGGCCTCGTCGCAGTCTTCCTTGACGATGCCATAGACCACCTGGCTGGAGGTCCTGGTGATGGGCCTCAGCAAAAGGCCCTCGCGCTGCAGGCCGGAGCTGGCGTGAGAGATCGCGCGGCCGATGGCAACGCGGTCTCCGGGGTAGGTGGGGATGAACTGCGGGTCGATGCCGTTTTGCGCGGCAAGGGGATGGAGATCGTCAGGGTTGCGCGGTTGGAGGCCACGGGTGCGGGTGAAGACGAATGCGCCCGTGTCGAATTTCTGGCTTGTCATAGTTCGCTCCTAGGTGTTTGGCGATTCCAGACCTCCTGATATAGGGGGTTCAAGTGATCGAGATGACACGGAGCCGCCTCTCCGGGGTGCGTACCAATACCTGTCCGGTTTTTCGGGTACGCTGCGCTGCAAGTGATCGAAATGATCCAAGTCGCACCTTTCCCAACGACCAAGAACCGGACATTTCACGCGAGGGGTAGGTCAGGAGATCTGGATTCGGGACAACAGGAACCGCTGTTCTTGTCCAGACTCCTTATCTCTCCAAAGGAGGTGGGGTTTTCATTGCCGGAATCGGTTCCCGAGGGGAGTTCGTTCGGCTCCCAGCAGATCCGCGAGCCCCCAAACACGGCGCAAATAAGCAAACACTCTCGTTGACATACCGGGGCATGGAGGCTCACATAGATCTGTGAACAGGCATTCGCTATATGAGCAGGCAGCAGCCCTTGCGTCGTTCTTGCGGGTTGTCCGGCCTGAACAACACCCACTGCTCGACGACGCCCACCTGGAGGTAGACCTATCGTGGAACGCTTCGGGACTACTGGCACACCTGGTGGCGGCGGCTACTCCGTCTAGGGCAGCCCTGACGACCAAGCGCGTCCTTCAGGTCTTCTCGGAAGCGGGTGTCCCCGAGCCTGAAGCGGCACTCGCCGAACTCCAAGACCGGCACTGGTTGCGGTTCGTTCTAGGCGTTGCGGAGCCACCGATGTCTCTGCGTGGCCCGTTCTTTCACGAAGGGTCGTCAATTCTCCCCGATGAGTTCTCGCATCTTGAAAAGCCCACAAGGGCTCTCCTTGCCGAGTACTTTGAAAGACCGTCGCTACAGATTGAAGTTGCGGTTGCAGAGGCTCTGGTAGCCAAACACCGAAACGCTCATCCTCAAACTCCGTCACTGGAAGAGCTTCGGGAACAGGAACTCTTTGATGAGAAGTCGCCTGATCAGCACGGCAACCTAGTACTCACGGCGAACCAAGGCTACTGGGCACACCTTGTCCCAAGAGCCAGCGCCTATTTCTGGGAGCAGTGTCTCGCCGACGAGTCTCTGCCAGATTACCTAGCCCGCCTGCATCTGTGGCTGCACCACACTTCCTCGCTCCATCACGCAGGCGAATGCTTGGTTGCGCTCAAAGCAGAGTCACGACACAGATTCTTGGATGCTGCGAAAGACCTGATCCTCAGAGATCCGGACCTCGCCGACCCCACTTCTGAACTTGAAAAGCTGAAATGGGAGTCACGGTACGCATTCCAGGAGGGAATTCCACAGCCCATAGAAGCCTACCCTCCACAAGATGCCACACACGTTGATCGCTTTCGTTGGGCCGACGAATCAGAACGACGTCTGGGGCACGAAATTCAGGCTCAGCGATGTCGTCACAGGATCGATGAACTCGTTGGCCTGATTGTGCGTTACGATGACGCGCACACAGGCTACAAGGACCGTTATCAACGAACACGGGACCTCCTCGCGGGCCTTCCCAAGCGGCCGTACTTGGCCATCATTCTTCCCGAAATGCTGTACCGAGCGCGTCCCGACGCTCTTGCATGGTTGCTCTTGGAGCCATCCACCGCGGACCTCTCTCTACTGTTGTTCGACAAGCTCAGTCTACCAACAAGCATCAGCTCCTTGGCTTCATCTCATCTTAGTGTGGAGCGGCGCCGACAAGACTTGCTCGATCAAATATGGGAAGACGCAATAGAGATCGCCGCGTTCGTCTATGTTACCCATTCCGACGCAGATGCGGTTTCCAAGTCTATCTTCGCAGTCATTCATTATCTCGCTGAGCAAGCCGAGCTACAGGCATGGCGCAACCAAGAGATTCTCCTGCTCAGGCGTCAACGGCTTGGAGTTCGTCTCCGATCTGTCGTGGATCGATTGGCCGGGGAAACGCGATTTCAATCCGATTTCGTTCGTCCAATTGTAGAACGTATTGGGGCCATCGCCTGCAACGAGAAAGGGCCTCCCCATGGCCCACTTCCCAATGCGGAGCTACGACTTCTGCTTTCCCTTCTGCCGCCTTCCTGCGTCTGTACCGACCCA
>JBDRTC010000931.1:0-7887 GCA_043824335.1 Planctomycetota bacterium
CAACCGCTTCGGATTTCGTCACTAGAATGCCCCGGAAGCGAAGCCCATCCGCAAAAACCCCGATGAAAACCGCTTCCACGTACCCAAAACCAGCACGAAATAGGTGGGTGGATTTGAACCACCCGCGGAAGTTGGGCTAAACGGCAGCGTGTCCGAATCGGAGAGTCACCCTTCACGCGATCTTTCGAGAGCGTTATATTCCCCTGATTCCCACGCCCGTGATTACGGATTGATTTCGAGCACAACGTGCAGTCGCACTCTTCCTCCCCGATGAGCGATTCCCCGCCCTCCACCAGCCGTCGAGCCGATGCGAGGGCCGTGTTCGCCGATGCGTCGGCCGTGTTCGCTGCCCTGGCGTTTCCCACGCTGTTGGTTTGGGTCTACTTTGTGGTCCTGCCGGAGCAAGAGGCGTCGCCGGCAATCCAGCAGACGGCCTATACGCTGGGCAAGATCCTCCAGTTCGCGTTTCCGCTGGTTTGGGTGCTGGCGATCCAACGCTGCCGGCTCGCGTGGAAGAAGCCGGATACGAAAGGGGTGACGGAAGGTTTCCTGTTTGGGGTGGCGATCTTCGTGGCGACGCTGATCTTGTATTGCGCCTGGCTGAAGCCCGCAGGCGTTCTCGAAGTGGCCCGGGAGCCGATTCGCCTGAGGCTTTTTGGCTACGGTCTGACGAGCCTGCCGATGTACGTGCTGTTTGGCGTATTCATCGCGCTGGCCCATTCGCTTCTGGAGGAGTATTACTGGCGTTGGTTCGTGTTCGGCGAGCTCAGGCGGCTGGTCCCGTTTCCGGTGGCGATCGCGGTCTCGGGCGTGGGATTCATGTCGCACCACGTGGTCGTTCTGTCGACGTATTTCGGCTGGTGGTCCCTGCCGGCCGTGCTCTTCTCCCTGGCGGTAGCAGTGGGCGGCGCCGCTTGGGCCTGGATCTATCACCGCAGCGGTTCGCTTTACGGCGTTTGGGTGAGCCACCTTCTGGTCGACGTCGCCATTTTCGTCGTCGGCTACGACCTGGTCGGCGGCCATTTGGGCTAGGCGGGCGTGGCCAATTCTTCCTTTGACTCTCTGGGGTCTTTATGGCATCATCCCGGTAGCGGAAATACGGGATTTCGGTGGTCAGAACTCGGCGCTCCCCGGCGTGCGGGGGAAGGGGACCACGTCGCGGATGTTGGCCATGCCGGTGATGAATTGCAGCAGCCGCTCCAGGCCCAGGCCGAAGCCGGAGTGGGGCACCGTGCCGTAGCGCCTCAGGTCGAGGTACCACCAGTAGTTCTCAGCCTCGAGCCCTTGCTCTTCCATCCGCTCTTGGAGCACGTCGAGGCGCTCTTCCCGCTGGCTGCCGCCGACGATCTCGCCCACCTTGGGCACGAGCACGTCCATCGCCCGAACGGTCCGGCCGTCGTCGTTTGTGCGCATGTAGAACGGCTTGATGGATCGCGGATAGTTGAACAGGATCACCGGGCACTTGAAGTGTTTTTCGGTGAGGTAGCGCTCGTGTTCGGCCTGGAGGTCGCCTCCCCACTGGACGGGAAACTCGAACTTTTCGCCCGAACTCTTCAGGATCTCGACCGCTTCGGTGTACTCGAGGCGTACGAACTCGCTTTGGATGATTGCTTCGAGCGTGGCCAGCACAGAGTTGTCGATCCTGAGGTTGAAGAACTCCATGTCTTCGGGGCAGCGGTCGAGCACGTCGTGAAGAATTCGCTTCAGGAAGCGTTCGGCCAGGTCCATGTTGTCGTCGAGGTCGAAGAAGGCCATTTCGGGCTCGACCATCCAGAACTCGGCCAGGTGCCGGGAGGTGTTCGAGTTCTCCGCCCGGAACGTGGGCCCGAACGTGTAGACCTTCGAGAGCGCGCAGGCGAAGATCTCGGCCTCGAGCTGCCCGCTGACGGTCAGATAAGAGGGCCGATCGAAGAAATCCTGCGTAAAATCGACTCCGCCCGCCTGCTTGGGCGGGGAAGCCAGGTTGAGCGTGGTGACCTGGAACATCTCGCCGGCGCCCTCGCAATCGCTGGCGGTGATGATCGGCGTGTGGACGTAAAGAAAGCCCTCTTCCTGGAAGAACTGGTGGATCGAGTTCGACACGCAGTTCCTCACCCGGGCAACGGCCCCAAAGGTGTTGGTCCGCGGGCGCAGGTGGGCGATCGTGCGAAGGAACTCGAACGAGTGCCATTTCTTCTGGAGCGGGTAGGTCTCAGCGTCGGCCGTGCCGTGAACGGTGACGCAGGTCGCCTGGACTTCGGTCGCCTGCCCCTTGCCGGGCGACTCCTTGACGATGCCGGTAACGCTCACGCTCGAGCCGGCCGAGAGGTTCTTGATTTCCGACTCGTAATTCTCAAGCGCCGCGTCGACAACAACTTGGACGTTCCCCATCGAGGATCCGTCGTTGATTTCAAGGAAGCTAAACCCGGCCTTGGAGTCGCGCCGCGTGCGGACCCAACCCTCCAGGGCGACCTCCTTGCCGATGCTCTCAGCGCGGCGCGCCAGGGCGACGGTGAGCTTTTCCATTGAATCGATCCTTCTCACGAAGCCCGGGACATCGGAATGCCCGGTCAGTCCGAGTCGGCTCCGTTGGGCTTCCTCGGGCAACGGAAGTGGACCACGACGGCCAGAAGCACAAAAGCGGCCACCGCGCCGAGTCCCCAGTAACCGCCCTTCACGTAAACCATGTAGACGCTACCGACCGTGGCCAGCGCGACGGCGATGCCCATCAGCGTATTCCACGCGACGCGTCGCCCACCGGTGGGCATTTCGTCACCCAGCAGGCTCTTCGAATTCATCATGAGCAGGAACGTGACATAGGCCACCGGCAGAAGCGTGAAGCAGAAGACGGAAGTGGGGACCACGACGTAGAAGCGAGCTTCGTTCGACCAGAGGAACGGGCCCAAGACGCCGGTGGTGGCAGCCAACGCTCCGAGCCGGTTGGGCCATCCCTTGGGTGGCAGCCCGAGGATCTCACAGATGACGAATCCGGAGATGAGCATCAGCAGGGTGATGCTGGAGAGCGTCATGCCGAGCACGCCGATCCCAAAGATGAAGTTGGCGGTGAAGCCGCCCGTCAGCGGCGCCAGCGACTTCGACAAATCGAGGGCCCCCTTGTTCACCAACCGCGCCCCCAGCGCGGTTTCCGCCCGATTCAGCGGCTCCTCCAAGTCTCTCAATTCGGCGTCGCTTGATGGAGCGGACTGCATGGACCCAAGCTTGTAACGGAGCCGGCCCTGCACGTGCTTGTTGGCTTGGCTTTCCGCCAGGTCGGGGAGTGCTGCCGTGCTATCGGGCTCGATCATTTGCCGTTCGGCGGGCGTGACGTTGATCGGATGGAACTGGTTCGCCGAAGCGATCACCACGCAGCTCGTGGCCAGCACGAATGGAATGAACATACCCGTAGCGAGGTCGAATCGGGCAAGCCCCCGGAACTCCTTGTTCCACCCGCGCCGGATCATGGAATAGGGAAGAAGCAACGTCATGTTGATGCCCACCGCAGTGGCCGCGGCGCTGATCATCCGGTCCCGTTGTTGTTCAACAATGAACTCGCTCCAGTATTGGCGATACTCCGTCGGAACCGTGTCGAGCAACCAGTCGAAACCGGGCGCCGGCCTGAACAAAGCCTGGAAGTTGGGAATGAAACCGCGGAGGATCTCGCCCCACTGGAGATCTCCGCGGGCGGTCACCACGACGACCACGCCAACGAAACAAACGACAATGCCGGCCACCACCAGCTTCAGCATCAGCTCGTATAACTTGACGCCCCAGCCCCCGCTGTCGTAAGTCCACGTGACAGCAAGGGTAGTCACGAAGATGCCGGCAGAGATGGCCACCTTGCCGGAGAAGTCGTCAAGCAGGCTGTCGGGTGAGCCGCCCAGCACACCCGGCAGGAGATTGTTCTGCAAAACGCCGCTGGCCAGGGCATACTGCGGCAGGCACCAAACCATGTTGGCCAACAGCGATGCCAGGGCCCAGCCCCAGCCCAGCACGGGGTTGATGTGCCTGTTGATGGCACGAAACGGGCTCTCGTCGATGCTCATCGCCACGTAGCCGATGGCGCTGAGCATCACGATACCCAGAATCATGGCCAGCGGCTGCAACCACAAGAAGGCGAAACCTGCCAGCACGCCCAGGTACAAGCTGCTGCCGAGCGAGCCGCCCCCCAAGGTCAACGCGCTTTGGAGCCACCCGGGGCCCGAGAGCCGGGTGTAGGTCACGACCATCGCCAGGGGACCTTTTGCCCTGGCTTCGCGGATGGATTGGCGGTCGAGATCTACCTTGGTGGGCGGTTCGTTCATGGCCCGGCTCATCCTACCGTGTGCGGGTTTTGGAATCCACGAAGCGTCAAAATCCCCGGGCTGCCAGCCAGCGTTCGGCGTCCAGCGCGGCCATGCAGCCGGTGCCGGCGGCGGTGATCGCCTGGCGATAGTGGGCGTCGGCCACGTCGCCCGCGGCGAAGACGCCCTCCACGCTGGTGTACGTTCGGGCTGGGGTGGTCCACTTGATGTACTTCTTGTCGGTCATTTCCAGCTTGCCTTCCAGGAAGGCCGTGTTGGGCGTGTGCCCGATGGCCAGGAAGAAGCCGGAGATCTCCTGGATCAGGTCGTCCTCGCCGACGGTGCTCTTCAGGAGCACGGCCGTCACGCCGTCGGTGTCGTTGCCCAGGACCTCGTCGACCGTGCGGTTCCAGAGGACCTCGATCTTGGGATTGTCCATCGCCCGCTTGGCCATGATCTTCGACGCGCGAAGCTCGTCGCGGCGATGGATCATGTAGACCCGGCCGGCGAATTTCGAGAGGTAGTCGGCCTCCTCGACGGCCGAGTCGCCCCCGCCCGCCACGGCCAGCGGCCGGTCGCGGAACCGCGGCAGGGCCCCGTCGCAGACGGCGCAGGCGCTGACGCCGCGGTTCTTGTACTTCTCCTCGGAGGGCAGGCCCAGGTAGTTGGCCCGGGCGCCGGTGGCCACGATCACCGAGAGGGTTTCCTGAACCGTGCCGTCGGAGGCGGTGAGCTTGAACGGATGCGTGCCGAACTCGACCTCGACCACGTCGTCGGTGATCACCCGGGCGCCGAAGTTCACGGCCTGCTGCCGCATCAACTCCATCAGTTCGGGCCCGCTGACGCCCTCTTTGGCGTGCGGCGGCATCATCATCCGCTTGTCCTTGGCGATGGCGTCGTCGAGATAGGCCTCGATGTCGCCGGCCGGGAAGCCGGGGAAGTTTTCCACCTCGGTGGTGAGGGCCAACTGTCCCAGGGGAAGCGTGCCGGCCATGCGGTTCTCTTCGGTAATGGCCCCCTCGAAAACCAACGGCTTCAACTCCGCCCGAGCGGCGTAGATGGCCGCCGTCCAGGCGGCCGGTCCGCTGCCGATAATGATCACCTTCTCCGACACCGACGATCCTCCTCTCTGTAGGGTGCGTGAAACGCACCGTCCCGCAAGATATAACGTCGCGATCCGTTTTGGTGCGTTGCACGCACGCTACGAACGGCAGGTCCGATCCATTTTGCAGAACACGTGATTATAGGCCCCGGCCCGCCCCGGTCCAAGCGTGTGGTTGCCCGGGGTGCGAGGTCGCGATATGGTTAGAAATGCCGTGCCGTACATGCGGAGATCCCCCGACAGAGCGGGGACACCGGGCCCGAGGAAACCGACTGCGAGACACCCGATGAGCACCCTGCTGATCGCCGTTTTGGCGTTTGTGGGCTACCTGATCGCCTATCACACCTACGGCCGCTGGCTGGCGCGGCGGGTGTTCCGTCTGGACCCCGATGCCCCGGTTCCCAGCCGGCAGTTGTGCGACAACGTCGATTTCGTGCCCACGCGCAAGCAGGTCATTTTCGGCCATCACTTCACCAGCATCGCGGGCACGGGGCCGATCGTCGGTCCGGCGATTGCCGTTTTCTGGGGCTGGCTCCCGGCCCTGCTCTGGGTGGTGCTGGGGTCGATTTTCATCGGCGCGGTGCACGATTTCGCGGCCCTGGTCGTCTCGCTTCGGAATCGAGGACAGACGGTCGGGGAGATCGCCGGCCGGTTGATCGCACCGAGGGCGAGGGTCCTGTTTCTTTTGGTTCTGCTTTTCGCCCTGACCATCGTGCTGGCCATTTTTGGACTGGTGATCGCCTCGATCTTCAAGATCTACCCGGAGTCGGTCCTGGCCGTGTGGATCTCGCTCCCCATTGCCGTGGCCGTGGGATTTTGGGTCCACCGAGGAGGTGGCACGCTGATCCCCTCGCTCGTCGCGCTGGCGCTGGTCTACCTGGCCGTGTACGTGGGCGCCTATTGGCTGCCGATCTCGCTGCCGGCCGGTTGGGGGAACCCGGTGGTCGTTTGGACGGTTGTGCTGCTGGTCTACTGTTTCTTCGCCTCGGTGTTGCCGGTGTGGGTGTTATTGCAGCCTCGCGATTTCGTGAACAGCCATCAACTGGTGGTGGCGCTGGTTGTCCTCGTGTTGGGGATCGGAATCGCCGGCGCGACGGGCCGGGCCGACATCACGGAAAGCGCCCCGGCCGTGGTCGAGCAGTCCCAGATTCCGGCCGGCGCTCCCCCGATCATGCCGTTTCTGTTTATCACCGTCGCCTGCGGGGCCATCAGCGGCTTCCATTGCCTGGTGTCCAGCGGGACGACTAGCAAACAACTCGCCCGGGAGACAGACGCCCAGTACGTCGGCTACGGCGCCATGCTCCTGGAAAGCGCGTTGGCGGTGATCGTAATCCTCGCCTGCTGCGCGGGCGTGGGGATGGGGAAGTTCGACCGCGTGGCCGACACGAGCGTATCGGGCTACGCCTACCAGCAGGCGACGGTCGACGGCCAGCCCCTCGTGGGCCGGCAAGCCTGGAAGACCCGCTACGATGCGTCGCAGGGCTGGAACAAGTTCGGGCTGGGAGCGAAAGTGGGGGCGTTTGTGGAAGGCGGGGCCAACTTTGTCGCCAGCGTCGGGCTGCCCTTGAAGCTGGCCATGGGCATCATGGCCGTGCTGGTCGCCTGCTTCGCTGCCACCACGCTCGACACGGCTACCCGGCTGCAACGATACGTCATCCAGGAACTGGCCGCCACGGCAAGGATCAAGCCGCTGGCGAACAAATACGTGGCCACGCTTCTGGCCGTGGGCCTGGGCGGCGCCATGGCCATGCTGCCGGGCCCGACCGGGCCGGGTTCCGGCGGGCTGATCCTCTGGCCCTTGTTCGGCGCCGTCAACCAACTGCTCGCCGGCCTGGCGTTGATGGTCACCTTCTTCTACCTCTGGCGGCGCGGCCGGCCCGTCTGGTTCATCGTGCCGCCCATGCTCCTGCTGCTGGGGATGCCCGCCTGGGCCATGCTCTGGCAGATGTTCAACCCGGATAGCGGCTGGCTCATCCAGGGAAACCACCTGTTGCTGGGAATCGGCGGGGCCGCGGTCGTCATGCAGGTCTGGATGGTCATCGAAGGGATCCTGGTCTGGCGTCGGGCCAAGGGCGTGCTGGAAGAGGCCCTCCCGCCGCTGGAAGCCAAGCCGGCCATGGCCGGCGGACGAGCGTGTTAAACTTCAAACCGCCATACTTGGCCACGGCGAGTTCCCTCGACTTCCTACAGAGAATGACTCTGTTAGGAGAACATCGTCAACCGAACAGCCTTTCGAGCAACTCGTCCCGTGCGAGTCCTGTCTGTGCGGCAACGTCGCGCAGAATGCTGCTCAGCGTCCCGATCTTGAGGGGATCGTTGTCGGGGATGGTGATATGATGCTCGCCTGCGTCGGAACGCGTCAGTCGCATGTGGCTGCCGGTCTGGCGGGTGACCTCATAGCCCAGCCGGCGAAGTGCCGCCGCCAACTCGCGACCCGACAAATCCCGCGGAAGTCTCACAAGGCGATGACCTCATCGCGAGTGAAGTGGAGGCGGATCATCCTGGGACGTTCGGCCGCGTCTTCAA
>JBDRTC010000932.1:0-11929 GCA_043824335.1 Planctomycetota bacterium
CGACCCCCGAGTCCTGCGACTCGATCCTTTTGGCTCCGGGGCAATCGCGCAGAGCCCCGGCAAGACCGTGGTGCACTTCTATCTGGGCAATAAGTCGGCCAGCGCCACGGTCACCGTCGGCACGGCGGAGAACCCGAGCAAGATCACGATCGAGCCGGACCGGGTGAAGTTGGGCATCGGCACTACGGCCCATCTCAAGCTGATCGGCGAGTATGCCGACGGCAGCACGGCCGACCTGACCGACGCCGCCGAGTGGGAGCCGAAGAACGACGGCGTCGTCTTCGCCCACGCCGGCTTCCTGGAGGGACTCGGTGAAGGCGTTTCGACGATCCACGCCCGCTACCGGGCGAGCCCGCGGGACGACTACCTCGAAGCCTCGGCGAACGTCAATGTCGCGAAGGTCGATTTCACCGCGCTCTCAGTGGCCGTCGATCCCGACCCGGTGCCGATGGGCCGAGCAAGCAAGCTGCGAATGGAGGCCGTTTCCAAGGACGGCGAGAGGTACTCGGTTTTGGAGTCGTCACGGCTTCAGACCGCGATCGACCCGGCGTACGTCGGCGCCGTGCGCGGCACGAACCTGGAGGGCAACTATCCCGGGCACGCGACCCTGCAAGGCACTTTTGATGGCCGCCTCTCCGGGAGCGTGGAGTTCGACGTTGCCCACGGCGCCGGGATCGACCGGCTCGTCGTGGCGCCCGAGCGGCTTGACATGGCCGTCGGTGAAATCACGGATCTCAGCATCGCCTCTCCTTCGCGCGAACCGATCCGGATCATCAGCTCCGATTCCAACGTGGTCGAGGTGACCGGGGGAAACCGGCTTGTCGGGCGTTCTGAGGGAAACGCCCAAGTGGAGGTCAGCCAGGCCGGAGAGAGCCGCACGGTCGACGTGGTCGTTACCCGGGCCAACGTCGAGTCGATCGCGATCCGGCCGCCGAGCGTGGTGGTGCCGGTCGACCATGGGCAGCCGATCCGTGTGATGGGCCGGGCCGAGGGCCCTCGGAACATCGAGCTGGCCCCCGACCTGCTCACGTGCGAGAAGCGGCCCTCGCCCCGCTACGCCGATTTCGACGCCGAGTCGATGGAAGTTCACGGAATCCGGCCGACCGAGAAAAGCTCGCCCGAGAGCCTGGCCCTTGGCTATGGCACGCTGACGGCGGAAGCGCCCGTGGAAGTGGTCATCGCCCCGCTACGGTTGGAGTTGACCCCGTCGGGCAACGTCGACCTTCCGTTGGGGCAGGCCATGGCAATCGACGCCTGGGCGAATTATCGGGGCGGCCACCGCGTCGGCGTCTTGTCCGACCGGGTCGACTGGCACGGCGATCCGCCCCGCGGATCGACACCGGGCTTGGAGCTGCGCGCGGGCAAGGTGATGGCGCTCGAAGCAGGGGCCGGCCCATTGGCGGTTTGGGGAACGTATCTTGGCCGGGATTCGGATCGGGTGACGTTCAAGTCGGTCGCGGCCGCGCCGGTCGAGTTGAAACTCGATGTCGACCGCGCGCTCCGCCTGGCCAACGAGCCGGGGCGCTTGATCCTCTCCGGGACCGGCCCGACCGGCGACGTGGAGTTGGTGCCCGAGCTGGCGAAGTTCGAGAGCTCGGATGCCGACGTGCTGAACGTCGACGCGGTGACGGGCGCCTTCCGCGCCGGCAAGCCGGGCGAGGCGGTGGTGACGGCCGCGCATGCGGCGTCGGCAAAACCGGTCAGTGTGGGTCTGACGGTGGTCGATCCGGCCGATGCCCGCTTGGCCTTTAGCCCGCGATCGCTCAAGGTGGCCGTCGACGAGGTCGCCCGGCTTGAGTTGCTCCTCGAAGCCAAGGTCGGCGACGCGATCCGCCAGGAGCGGATGGTCGGTCCCGGCGTGAGCTACTCGATCGAGCGGCCGGAGGCGGTGCGGTGGCAGGACCCGATCCTGGTCGGACTCACTCCGGCCGACGAATTTGAGATGACGGCTGCCTATCTCCCGTATTTGCTCAGGCCAACCGTGGCCAAGATCGAAGTGGTTGCGGCGGAACCGGCGGCGATTCGCGTGGTTCCGTTGGACTCATCTTTGGGGGCGGGGCAGATGTTGCCACCGGTGGTCGAAGCGCAGTTGCCCGGCAGCGACGGGTGGCGAGAAGTCCGACCCGACGCAGTCGTGTGGGACGTGCCGCCCGGGCTGATTTGGAGCCCGGCCACGGAGAGCTTGCGTCCGGCGGCCACGCTCCCACGCGCGGCCAGGGGCCGCTACCATCTGACGGCCAAATATCGCGGTAAGGAAGCGGGCTGCGAAATAGCCACGCGGGAGCCGGCGCTTGATGCGAGTGATCCGGCCGTCGAACGGGTCCTTGAGCGGGAACCGGAAGGCCGATATCTGCCGGTCGCGAAAGAGCAACGCTACCGGATCGCGCTGAGAAAAGACGGTCAGCGAGAGCCGGCGGCCGACATCATTTGGCCCCTCGACTTCGAGAACGAGTACGTCCGCTGGAAGGCTCCGGTGCTTTTGGCCAAGCGGGCCGGGTACGAGCAATGGCTGGAGGCGAAAGTCGGAGGGCGGAGGGTGCGATGGCTCGTGCATACCATCAACCCGTTCCAGCCAAGCGAGACGCCGCCACGGCGAGAGGATCAGCCGGTCGAGTTGGTGATTCTGAGCGATCAGGGCCCGGCCGTTCAGTTTCCCGTGGGCGCCCGGTTCGACGATTTCCGGATCGAGGCCCGCTACGCCGACGGTTTCACGCGCATGGTGACCAAGAAAGCCACGATGACGACGGACACTGGTTTTTTGGACGCCCCCGTGTCGTTCTCCGAGGGGAAGATGATCGGCGTTCGCGCCGGAGACACGGTGGTTCACGCGGAATTCGACGGAGTCGCCACCGATCGCGGGAAGGGCCTCCAGGTGGCCGTCACCGAGAACGTCGATCTGGACAAGATCCGCCTGAAGCCCTCGCCGGTGAGCATCCTTCCCGGCGAGACGATCGGGATGGACGCCGAGGGCTTCAACAGCGACAAGTCGATTGGCGTGATTACCGGGCTCGGGGGCCTGGCGTGGGCGTCGGATGACGAAGAGGTCGTCGGCACGAGCGGGCCTTCGGTCACCGGCCTGAAGCTCGGTCAGGCGAACGTCACGGCCCGCCTCGGCTCCGTGACCAGCGAGCCGGCCAGCGTGGCCGTGGTCGATTCGATCGACGCGGAGCTGGTCGTCAACCAGGACTCTTCGCAAAGAACGCAAAGAATCGAGATGCGCGTGGGCGAGAGCCGGCGGATCGGGGCTGACCTGTCCGTGCTCCGCGGCGACACCGATTTGAGCCGCCACTGCGAGGTGACCTCGGCACTGCCCAACGTGGTGCGTTACGCTCCCGAAACGCATTCGCTGGTGGGCGTGTCGCCGGGGGTGTCGGCGGTCACGTTTGCCTGGGGCGACAAGCTGGCGACCACGACCGTTCAGGTCCTCCCGGGCGTTCCTTTCCAAGGCTTGGAAGGGGACGTGGTCGTGGAGCCGGCCACCGCAATCCTTTCGCCGGGACAGGCCCTCGATATGCGTGTTTTCCTCCTCACCAAGGACGGGCTGCGGATCGACCGCACCGATTCGGCCGTGCTGGCAAGCTCCTCGCCCAGCGTCGCGATTCGCGGCACGCGGGCCTGCGCGGTGGCGACCGGCAATAGCGAGATTACCGCCAGGTTGCCCGAGGCCGGCCAGCCGGGGAAGGCGGTCGTGACCGTCGACGCCGAGCCGATAGCCGACCTGAACGTCCTGCCCTTGCAGTTGGCGCTGTCGGTCGGCGATTTGGCCCGTTTGCAGATCCTCGGCACCAGTTCCAGCGGCACGCACGAGCTGTTCCCGCAGCCCGACTTGGAGGTCGTTGCCCAGGGAGCCGATCCCGGGGCAATCCGGATCGCCGGTTCCGAGCACGTGGATGCAGTTGCCCCGGGCAATGCCGACGTGGCGGTCCGGTGGCAAAACCGGCTTAGCCGGAACGTACCCGTTCAGGTGACAAGTGATCCATGGACCAACCTGACGATCGAGCCGGGGCGGGCCACGATTCATCCGGGCCAGGGGCTCGTGTACCAGGTGACCGGCATGCGTGGCGGCCGCCTCCGCGTGTTGGGGCCCGAGGACGGCGTCGAACTGTTCGTCGGCCGGCGTGACGTGGCCGACGCGACCGGCGGAATGCTGGTTGTCGGCAACAATCCGGGGCAGACCGAGGTCGTCGCCCAGGTCGGTTCCGCTCGGGCCGAGGCCGTTTTGGACGTTGTGCCGGGGAGCGGCCCGGCCGCGGGGAGCGTCGTCGTCGGTGGCGGGCCCGGTTACGGGCACATCGGAAGCGATTACGTCATCCGCGACGGGCGGCGATACGTGTACCGTGACGGCGTGGGGTACGTGGTCGTCGACGACGGTGGCGTGGTCGTCGACGGAGGCGGCGCCCGGGTGATCATGGAGAGAGCCGCTCCGCCGGCTGCCGGCGTGGGTGGCTTGCGGTTCGTGCCCGACGTGGTCCGCCTCGGCGCTGATTCGCCCGGCGCCCGCGTGCGCGTTTACGAAATGCTCGCCGACGGGGCGCTGGGGCGAGACGTGACCGGCGACCCCGCGCTGGAATTCAACACGCCGGGCAATGTGGCCGCGGTCGATCGCACGGCCGACGGGCCGATGGTTCGCCCGGTTAGCCCGGGTGAGACACGCATCGCGGCCCGGCTGGGCACGACGCTGTTCGCCGAACCGGAGCTTCTGGTGCAAGTTGGCGACGTGCTGCCGAGCGGCCTGGCGCGCTTGGACGTCTCGCCGAGTCCGCTCGACCTCTGGTCGGGCGAGGCACGCGGGTTCACCAGCGTGACGGTCACGCCCGGGCCGGGCCAATTTCCCGTCGACGTGAGCTACTCGGTCACCGTGCCGCCGGGCCAGGGGGTCGTCACGGCGGAGGCGGACGGCCGGATCCGCGGGCTTTCCAACGGCGTCGGGCAGGTCGTGATCAACGTGGTCGAGCCGGGCACGCCCTACGACGGGCTTTCTGCGACGGCACTCGTTCAGGTGACCAACCCCGATCGCCTCCGCATTGAGCCGCCGGAGGTTTCCGTTCGCGTGGGCGAAACGACGCCGCCCTTTGTTGTCGTGGCCGAAGGAGCGGACGGCCGGCAGCACCAAGTGCCCGCGACGCTGGAGAGCCTGGATGCGAGCATCCTACGTGCCGAAGGGCTCGCGGCGGGCCAGTTCGTGGCCACGTCGCTTGGCGGAACGCAGGTGCGGGCCGTGTATCGCGGACGCGAGCTTTTCGCCACGGTGACCGTCACCGGCGAGCGTTTCGCCGACGTGGAAACGACGCTCAAGGAAGGCCCGGAAGATTTTTCCGTTCGGATCGAGGTACTGGCCGCCGAGTCGGAAGGTCCGTTAGAATACCGGACGTTCCCGGCCGGCGGGGCGCCGCCTGACGTTTGGGTTGCGGCCCAGCGGGACGGCGAGCATCGCCACGTGGTGCTCGAAAGTCCGCGGATACCGTATGGCGGCCGGGCTGCCAGATACGGATTAATCATCGAGGCCCGCTCCCAGGAGAGCGGGACGGTTCAGCAATACCCGTTCACGTTCCGGCTGGCGCCGAACATCGAAAGGATCGAGAAGATCGACTAAGCTTTGTTGAAAAACCCCGTCGCCGGGTGGCATGGCGTCGCTTGCGTCGCCATGTTTCCGGGCACATGCCCACGCTTCGCGAGGGCATGCCACCCTGGCAGTAACAAGCGAACGAGTTTTCCGACAACGCCTAGGAACAAACCACCGAGACCTCCTGTTAAGAGTGGCACGAGCTTCATGGCATTTCCCGACGAACGCGATCGAAACCTGATCCGGCACGCGGAGCAAGTGGAGAACCTGGCGGCCGACCTCTGCGAGTGGCTGGCCGGGTTCAATCCGTCACGCCACGCCGTCGACCTGCTCCCCATCGCCGAAAGCGACGAGTTCGAGGTGCTCAAGCTTCGGCGGTTGGCCGGCAATCTGTTCACGTCGGCCAAGGTGCCCGTGGCGGCCGCGGTGTACGGGCCGTCGCAGGTGGGCAAGAGCCTCTTCATGGGTCAGGTGCTCAAGCCGCACAGCGAAGCCTACAGCCCCCTGGGACGCGACGAGCAGCACGGAGAGCCCGCCTACTTCAAGGACCTCTCCTTCGACAACGACCTCAACCCGCAGAGCGGCTCCAACGAGGCGACCGCCCTGGTGACCCGGTTCACCACCAAGGACCGCATCGCCGCCAGCGTTTCGCCGGAGTTTCCGGTGATGGTGCGGGCGCTCACTCGGTCGGAGTGGCTTCGGGTGCTGGCCCGGGGATTTCACGTCGAGTGCAAGACCCCGGACCGCTCCTGGCAGCACGCGCAGGTGGAAGAGCTGTTTGAGGAGTTGGGGCGCAGCTACCCGGCCCGCGAGGTCGATCGGAAGTGGCGGATGGACCTCTTGGACGCCTTCAGCTACATGCGCTCTGTCGATCGCCGCGGTTTTCCCGCCAAGGAAGCCGTGCTGAGCGGACTGATGAGCCGCTATCCGCTTTCGGAAGAGGGCTACCAGGCCGCCGCCGCCGCGCTGTTTTGGGACAATTGGCAGTCGCTCACGAACCTCTTCATCCGCATCGGCGATTTTTTGGCCAGGATTTTCTCGGCCGACCACGACCCGGCGATTCTCACGCACTGGGCCGGGGTTCGGTTCCTGCTGGATAGCCAGCGGTCGAAGGTCCACGAGCGGCGCATTTCCAAGTGCTTCACCCACGTGGCCTGGAACGATTTCCATCTCCGCGAGCGCGAAGGCTGGTACGTGCTCGAGTACCACCCGGGGAGCGGAAACGGCACCGAAGACCAGGAAACCATCCAAGCCGGAATGCTCGAGCTGGTCATGCCGGTCCTGCCCCACCGGCTCAACGACGACTGGCGGAGGGTCATCGAGCAGATGGATTTTCTCGACGTGCCCGGCATGCGGGCCGGGCGCCAGGGCGCCGAGCAGGGGAAACGCACCTCGGCGGAAACGCTCGACGAGCAGATGGAGATCGTCAAGCGAGGCAAGGTCGCCTACCTCTTCGAGCGGTACACCGAGGAGCTTCAGATCCAAACGCTCTTGTTGCTCTCCCGCGGAGGCAACCTGGAAGTCACCGCCCAGATGAAGTACCACATCGACAAGTGGGGCAAGGCCCGCTACGGTGAGAAGACGTGGCCGCTTCGTGTGCGCGACGAGGTCCCTGCCCTCTTCATCGGCATGACCGGCATCGACGAAGAGTTCCGCAACCGCGAGGAATACGCCGACAAGGGACTCTACGAGCAACGCCTGGGGCAGTTGGTCGACGCCCTGGGAACCGTGATGATCGATTTCGGCGGACGCGGCAAGGCCTTCACCAACACCTATCCCATCCGTTATCCCGCCACGTGGGACACCAATCACGAACAGCGCCAGAGCGAAGACCCCGAGAAGTGGAATCGCGCCCGCAAGGCCTTCCTCGAGTCGGAGATGGTCCGCGACTACATGCGATCGCCCGAGCAGCGGTGGGACACCGCCATGCGCGACGACGACGGCGGCCTCTCCCTCATTAGCGCGGGCATTCGGGCGGTCACCACTGCCGAGGACAAGCAGAACCAGCTCCAGCGCGAGATCCTCCAGATCAAGAACCGGCTCTTGCAGCTTTCCAGGGATTGGGTCGTCGACCCGGACGCCAACGTCGACCGCGAAAAACGGATCGCGGCCGCCCGAAAGGTCGTCGATTGGCTCGCCAGCGACGAGGCGGCCGTCTACTGCCGCGTCCATGCCTTGCAGGAATCGCTCTCGCTCGAGGACGGCGACGAGCTCTCGCTGGCCGATTGCGCCGAAACGGCCAGCAAGCGGCACGGGGATCCGCTGCCGAAGTACTTGCGGGACTTCCTGCACGAATGGGCCACCGTGGCGGTCCCCAAGCGATGGGAAGACTACACCAAAACGCACGACGACGGCGGGCCGTGGCTCGACCCCGGCGACTTGAACACCTTTGCCCGCTACCTGCGCGACTACCTCCTCACCGAAGATGTGTTCGAGGACCTGCTCGAGCGTCTGGGGCCGGTGGTGAACCTGAAGACCCGCGACGAGGCGGCCCGGCGCCGGGCGCGGCGAAAATACACCCGCATCATTATGAACGACTACGTGATGAACCCCGGGCCCAGCATGGCGCCCCTCAAGTCGCCCGAGAAGGCGGGTGAAGAGGTTCAAGGCGGCGACGCGAGCACGGATCAGGCGTCCGGCGAAGAGCACGCGCGCTTTGGGCTGATGGTCGGCTTCATCCGCCGGTGGAGCGAGCGACTCCCCCAAGCCCTGGCGCTCGGCGCGGGCGAGCACGTCCAGATTCCCCCGGGCAATCCCAAGTTGATGGAGATCCTGGAGCCGTACGAGAAGTGACCCGTAGGTTATGCTTCAGCATATCGCAACTCAAAGAACGCCGATGTCTTCAGCATATCGCGAGTCATAGAACGCCGATGTCCCGATATGCTGAAGCATAACCTACGTTGCTGCGAAAAGTAGACGAGCGAGACCAACATGCACGTAATCTTTGCCAACACGGGCGTTCAAACCGTTTGCGTTCCCCTGCGTGGCGGAAGCCGCTACTCGACCGCCCAGATCGGCTATGGCTGGCAGCGGCTGCGGTGCGGCACCGGGGAAGACGGTGAGGAGCCGACCACGTACCCCTACGTCCAGTGGCAGATCATTCAGGCGGGGACGACGAAGCTCTTCCTGGCCGTCGACACCACCTGCGGCGATCCGGAGGTTGGGTACTTTTGCGATCCCGGCGCGCTGACGCGCGATTTCGTGATCCGCCTGGACGGCATTCTCGACCTCCAGAACAAGCCGCTTCGCGGCGCGCCGGCGGTCGAGGTCTGCATTCGTCCGGCCACGGCGACCGGCGGCGATGCCAAGCACGTCCACATGGTGGTCGACTTCGGCAACAGCCGCACCGGGGCGCTTTTGCTGGAGTTGACCGGCGAGATCGCCCAGACGCCGCAGATGATGCCCTTCGAGTTGGTCAACCGCTACCACCTCGACGCCTGGGACGACGAGGGCGAGTTCCAGCGCACGCCCTCGGCCCGGTGGTTCTCGTCCAAAACGCACTGGTGCAATACGCCCTACCTGCCTCCCCTTGGGCGGAAGAAGATCGAGTACCACGCGGTCGAGGCCGACGATCGCGCCGGCTGGTTCGCTCGCGGCAAGGCTTTCTCCAAGAATCCCAAAAAGAGCAAGGTCGAGGTGCCGGTCACGCCGCCGCTTTTCGACGATCTCTCCATGGTCCGCCTGGGCCGCGAAGGGGACGACGTCTCCCACGTGATGCGGGCCGACGGCGACATCCGCACCGGGGTCAGCTCGCCCAAGCGGTATCTCTGGGCCGACGACTCAAGCTGGCTCGAAGGGGCCAACTGGCACATGGCCGACCCCTCGGATCGATGCCGCACGGGCACGTACGCCGCCACGCTTCGGGGGCCCTATCTCCGCTTCGTCCACGAGGACGACCGCGATTTCCTGCTGGAAGAAGCCACTCCCAAGGATCGCGATTTCGCCACCGACGCCCCCCACAAGCCGCGGCACGCCCCCCGGGCCCTGATGACCGCCGCGCTCTATGAAATGCTCTCGCAGGCGTACACGTATGTGAACTCGATGCCTTACCGGAACGCCTCGGGCGACGCGGGCCGTCCGCGCGAGATCCGCACGCTCACTTTGACCTACCCCAGCGGGATGATTGCCGAGGAGCAGAAACGGTTCGAAGCCCAGGCCCAGAAGGCGATCAACATCTTCGAAATGACCCTGGGCAAGGATCAGCGGGTCAAGCCGGAGCTGAACTTGAGCATCGACGAGGCCAGTGCGGTCCACCTGACCTATATCTGGAGCGAATTGAGGATGCTGGGCCAGGATCCGGAGTTGTGGTTTTCCACCTTGCACCAGGACCGCGGCGAGCCGACGCCGCCCGAGGAGAAGCCGCCGGAACCGCAGCCGGCGACCCCGGCGGCCCGACGCCGCGTTCGGCCCGGGGTTCACCGGCCCGGAGGCCCCCGCCGTCGTCCGGGCCCCGAGAAAAAGGAGACGTTCGGCGACGCGGCCAACGAGATCCGCATCGCCTGCATCGACGTGGGCGGGGGCACCACCGACCTGATGATCGCCCGGTACAACTTCGAGTCGAAGATCGACGACACCATCCGCGGCGAGGTGCTCCATCAGGACGGCATCGCCCTGGGCGGCGACCAGCTCGTCAAACGGCTCCTGGAAACCGTGATCGTCCCCACCTTTGCCGACGCTTTGGGCCTGGAGGAGGAGGACGTTCAGTTCCTTTTCGGGCCGGAAACGCCCCGCAACCGCGAGTTCCGCGCCCAGCGGGTCAACTGGGTCAACCGGCTCTTCGTGCCCCTGGCGCAGGCGTACTTGAACAACGCGGTCGACGACGTAGCCGACGAGCCCATCTCGCACACCGATCCGGAAATCGTCGAACCCGCCGTGATCGACTCGCTCCAGGCGGTGTTCGACAAGATGCGGGGCCCCGGTTACTACACCGTCCAGCAAGATCTCGACCTGTACCTCGACCGCACCGAATTCGAGGGCGTGGTGCACGACGTGTTCGACGAGCTGTTGCACGACTACAGCCAGCGGATCGTCGATCACGAGTCCGACGTGGTCCTCCTGGCCGGCCTCCCCTCGAAGCTCAGCTACATCCAGCGACTGGTGCGGATGTACGTGCCGCTCTCCCCTTCGCGAATCGTGCCCATGCACCAGCACTACGCGGGCAACTGGTATCCGTACCAGGACGACTCGGGCCGCAACCCCGGCGTGATCGTCGATCCCAAGAGCCCCGTGGTCGTGGGCGCGGCAATCGAGTTCATGGCCCGGCACGGCATGCTGCCCCAGTTCAAGTTCGAGATGAAAGGCAAGGCCAAGGAGAACACCTACTACTGGGGCGTGATGACCGACGCCACCTCGGGCATCCGCAAGGAGCGGATCCTCTTCGAGCCGGCCGATCCGCAGGCCCGCGAGGAGATTACCGAGTTTTCCACGAGCTCACAGCGGGTAATCGTCGGGCGGAAGATGACCGCCGCCGAAGACGCCCAGGCCTCGCCCGTCTACGTGATCAAAATGGACGTCGGCGACCGGATCGGTAAGACCGAGGTGAACGTGAAGATCAAGCGCAAGCGGGCGACCGGCGAGGAAGAGGAATGCCTCGAGTGCGAGTCCGTCACCGGAATCGTTGCCGGGGAAGACGCCATCCTGGGCGAGAACGTCCACTTCAAGTGGCGGACCCTGGCCGACGAGCGCTACTACCTCGACACCGGCGGCCTGGACAACATCGAAGTCGGACAACACGCGAACCGTTAACGATTCGTGAGACAACTTGGAATCAACTGGGGACTGTCCCACTTTTCGCGCAGCGAAAATGGGACTGTCCCCTTCCCGAAGTAGGCTTGGGAGTCACGCTCATGGCCGCTGCCCTGTTTGGCAAGAAGGAGCCCGGCGACGTCGACCCGGCCGAAACACCGAGCGACGACCGCCCGAGCGAACTGGTGCAGCTCACCGCCCAGCTCGGCCAACTCGGCGAGTTGCTCGAAAAGGCCAACGAGCAGATCGCAGCCTACCTGGTCCGACGGGAGTCGCAAGCCGCTGGCGGAGCGGGCGTTTCCTCGCAAGAAGCCTCCGGGGCCCCGGGCCAACAGATCACCGCGCTTGCGGAGAAGCTCGATCAGGTCGCCGCAGGCGTGAAGGCGCTGTGCGAAAAGTCTACGGTGAAAGACGCCACGAACGAAGGGGCATCGGGCGCAACGATCCTCGAGGCCGTCCAAAGGCTCCAGTCCCAGCTTGACGGCGGACTCCAGCGCATCGTCGATCTCTTGGCCCCGGCCGAGGAGCCGGAGGAGAATGCCGCCGGCGCCGCCGGGAACGCCCATTGGGAATGGGCCGTTCTCGGACCCGACCTGGCCCAGCGCCCCAACCTGGCTTCTC
>JBDRTC010000933.1:0-4122 GCA_043824335.1 Planctomycetota bacterium
CCTTGCCGCCCACCCGTCGAACCAACGGTCGAGTCCTTCCCCGAGGCTGGTTTGTTCACACGGGAGTTTCTACCTAACCCGGGCCGGGCGGGAAAACGGTAGCCGGAAAAAAACAAAATCGCCAATGAGTTGCACAAACCGTTTGGCTAAAAAGGGTTAGCGGAAGAGGAGAATTCACCCCTCCCGAATCTTTTTTCGGTCGGGCGGCTCGTACAGCTCGATCTCCCAGATCCTTGAGATGCCGCCCTTAGCCCCCTCGACCAGTAGCCGGATTCGCACGCTGGTGAAGGGTGGAAACCGACGCTGCCAATCGATCGCCTCGTTTCCCCGGGTCCGCGTTTCGGGCACGTCTTGCCAGGCGTCGCCGTCGAACCACTGGAGCACGAAGTCGCTGATCGGGTCGGCGACCCGATTGCCGCCGTGGTTGTAGCCCGAGATGATCCGCGCGGCAACGACGGTTCTCGGCTCCTCCCAACTCAGCTCGACCCAGTTGGGCGTGTGCGCGTGGCTGAGCCAGCGGCCGGTGTTGTCGTAGGTGTTGGCCACGCCGTCGTTGACCCGCTGGCGCGGCTGTTTTTCGAGGTCGTAGTCACCCGAGGAGTCGACCTTGGCCCCTAAAGCCACGTTTTTCCCCACGCTTTCGGCGAACTCGGGCGGCGAGAGGACGTGCTTGCGGGTCGGCTTCGCGAGAAGCGCTTTGAATTCGTCGAGATGTTCTTCGTACACGTCTCGGGGGTCGGCGTCGTGTTTCTTGCAGAGCGAGGCGGCCCGGCCGAGCACCTCGCCCATCAGCCCACCGGTGGCCATTACGCGCACCGTGCCCAGGGCCCCGTGCGTCACGCTGATGTCGCGGCCGGCCATCATCAGGTTGGGCACGTTCCGCGAGTAAAGACAGCGATACGGCACCGGATAGGGGTTTTTCTTGAACGGGGTAAACTCGGCATAAGAGATGAACTCGTTGCCGTCCCAGCCCGAGGCGTACTCGGGATGCGGATAGTGCAGGTCGATCGACCAGGTCGAGGCGACGCATCCGTCGGGAAACTCGCGGCCTTCGAGCACGTCGTCCTTGGTAAGGACGACGTCGCCCAAAAGCCGCCTGGACTCCCGCTTGCCGGAGATGGCGGCGGCCCAGGCGAGCCGGTGGTTGGGGTAGAGATTCTTGACGTTCTTCAGCGCGTCCCAGGCGCCGAACATGGCCCGAAAGTTGTGGTCGCGGATCGCCTCGGCCTCGCCGACGGTGTCCAGATCGAAGCCGCTCTCCCAGAACCACTTGCCCAGCCGCTTCAGTTCGGTGGGGAACGGCTTCTCGGAGAGGTCCAGGGCCCAAGGGCATCGCGGGAACGGAGTCGGGCTCCCCGTGTCTTCCAGGTACCACATGTTGCTGGTGCCCAGATGGCCTTGGGCGGTCATTTCCCAGTCGGCCCCGGCGAGGAATCCGACGGTGGCGTCGCCGGTCGCGTCGACGAACCACCGGCCCTCAAAGCGGGTCTCGCGCGAGGAGACGATGTTCTTGCTCACCACCGCCTTGATCCGCAGCCCCTCCATTTCGACCTTAAAGACGTGCTCCGAGAGCCGCAGGTCGAGGTTCTCTTCGGCCAGGACGACCTTGAGCTTCAGGTCGTCGCCATAGGCCTCCGCCGGCCCGGGGCAAATTTCCGGTCGCGTGAACATCTCGGCGACAATCTCACCGATCACTGGGTATGGCGGCTGGTGGATGCGGCCGCTGATCCACACACGGACCTCGGAGCTGCTGTTGCCGCCGAGCACCGGCCGGTCCTGGATCAGGGCCACCTTCAGCCCGAAGCGGGCAGACGACACGGCCGCGCAGCAACCGGCCACGCCGCCGCCGACCACCACCACGTCGAACCGGCCCGCCTCGTCGGGTGCGTCGGGGAGGCCGAGCCCTTGCTTGCGAAACGCCGCCAGCGGCCCCGGCTCGTTTGGCGGAGTGAAGCCCGGCTCGTCGGTGAGCACGATCGCGTCGCACCGGCCGGCGAAACCGGTGAGATCGTGAAGCGTGAGTGTCGCCTCCGGCTTGCTGACGGTGACGGTTCCGCCGCCGTGCCAGGACCAGTCGGCGCCCTTGGCGCCGAAGGTCTCCTCAAGCGGCTTCCCGTCGATGAGCACCTGGAACCTGCCCGGCGCGCCGGGGGCATTCCATCGGGCGACCCAGTCCTTGGTGCGGACGAAAACGCGGTACTCGCCCGGCTTGGGTAGCGTGACGGTCGTCACGGCGTCGGCCACGGGGACGCCGAGTCCGTGGGCCAACAGGTACGTCGAGCCCATCACGTCCATCGATTGCTGATCGATCATCCACCCGCCCCGATCGGCAAACGCCTCCGCCTCGATCAACACCGAGGCGGCCTCGGCCCGGAGGCACAGAATGAATAGCAGTGCGGCTGGGTAAATCACCCTTCTCATAACACACTCCTTGACGTGTGGGTTTCGGATGTCAAGTGGTTTCACGGAACGGCACAGAGGCCGTTCCCTACAAAGTCCTCCCGCGTTTGGCTCACGGAACCGCTCATTCAACGCGGCACCGTGACGCCGCGATTATACTCCCGGCGCGTGTGGGGAGCAAACCTCTGCGCGCACAACCTCGGTCCCAAGCTCTGCTTGGGACCGCACTTCCGCCAAGTTCTGTCTCGCCGAGTCGTCCAAGGCGACAAAGCAATGCTGCGAAGAGGGAGTGTTCCCAAGCGGAGCTTGGGAACAAGTTACCGCTTGGGAACAAGTTGGCGCTTGGGAACAAGTTACGCGGTTTGTTTTTCATATGGCTGAAGTACTACCGAGCGTGCGGTTACAAACCCGTTACACCTCCTCGGGCGATCCACCGCTAGACTGTAAGCAGTTGTCCCAACGGCCCGGCGCGGCGTTCGAGCCGGCCGGCGGCCGCGCAAGCCACTTCCTCGATTCTCGATTCTCACAAAAGGAGACCTGCCGATGACCGCTCCGCGAAAGCCCAAGTCCCTTCCGTTTGCCCGCCGACATGCCGGGGGGCTCCTCGTGGCCGTTCTGGCGGCCTGGCTCGCCGGGTGCCAACCGGCGGTGGTCGTTGCCCAGCCCGCCGTCGGGCAAGTTGCGAAAGAGAAAGGCAACCCGCACGTGTGGGAGCCGCGCACCAAGTCGGTCGCGGTCTTCAAGAACGGGCTCGGTTTCGTGATGCGCGAGGGCGAAGTCGAGCTACGCGACGGGTGGTGCGTGGCCCGGCAGATCCCGCCCGCCGCGTTCGGCACGCTGGCGATCTACGCCCTGGACGAAGAGGCGACGGTCGACGTCGTCGGCTCCGGGCCCGGCGAAGTGGTCGAGTTCGACGGGCGCGACGCCCCCAGCGATCCGGCTGCCAAGCGCGAGCGACTCGAGGCCGCCAACGGCCTCAAGGTCGAGTTGCACTACGAGCACAAAGGCCAGGACCGCTCGGCAGCCGGCGAGCTGGTTTCCGTGGGGCCGGAGTTCGTCGTCCTGGAAGACCGGAGCAACAGTTACGCGGTGCCCATCGGCGGCCTCACGCGCATGCAAGTTCTCGAACTCCCTCTACGAATCCACGTGATCGGCAAGGAGGGCAAACCGCCCGGGCGGGTCACGTTGGGAATGGCCTACCTGCGAAAGGGAGTCACCTGGATCCCCGACTACACGCTGGACGTTCTCGATGAGGAGGCGGCCGAGCTGACCCTGCGGGGGACGCTCGTCAACGAAGCCGAGGACCTGATCCACACCGACGTTCACCTCGTGGTGGGCGTGCCCCACTTCGTGCACACCGAGTACATGGCGCCGATCGCCGTGGGCCAGGTGATTCGGGCGATCGGAGCGGGCGTGGCCGCTCAGGGGGCCGTTCCCCAGGCGGTGACCACCCAGATCATGAACCGCGCGGCCATCGTCTCCAACACGTCAACCTCCCCGCAATTCGACCAGCCCTCCCAAGTTGTGGAAAGTCCCGTCGACCAAGAAGGGGGAAACCTCGACGCAGCCCTGGGAAACCTCCCGCAAATCGAAGGCGCCGCCGGAACCGACTACACCGTTTACACCAAGAGCGATCTAACGCTGCGTCGCGGGGAAAAGGCGATCCTCACGCTCTTCACCAAGAAGATCACGTACTCGCACCTTTACCGCTGGTCGCCGCCC
>JBDRTC010000934.1:0-3287 GCA_043824335.1 Planctomycetota bacterium
GGCACTTCGAGTTTCCGGCGATCCGGTTCATCCAGAAGCGGCACGATGTAAACCGGCGGCGGCTGCGCCTGCGGCATCTGGTGCTCCTGGCGCTTCGGGCGTTGGCCATCCTGCTCTTGGCCGCCGCGCTGGCCCGGCCGAGCGTGAAGCTTTCGGGCAGTCTGGGGAGCCAGGAAGCCCCGGTGGCCGCGGCCCTGGTGTTCGACGCCTCGAAGCGGATGGACTACCGGCACGAGAACCGCACGCGCCTGGAAGTGGCGCAGGAGTTGGGCCTGTGGCTCGCGGCCCAGCTTCCGCCGGAAAGCCAGATCGCGGTGCTCGACACGGGCCCGGGGCCGGCGGCGTTTCAGGTCGACCGGGGCGCTGCCGAGCACCGCATCCGGCGGCTGGCGACGACGGCCAACTCCCAGGCACTCATCCCCACGCTGGACAAAGCGGTGGGGCTCCTGGAAGAGAGCGAGCTAGCGCGCCGGGAACTCTATCTCTTCACCGACCTGGCCCGGGTGAGCTGGCCCGGCGATTCGGCCGCCCGATTGCAGGAACGGCTGGCAAACCTCGCGGACGTGGGCATCTACGTGATCGACGTGGGGATCGAGGACCCGGTGAACTCCGGTTTGGGCGAGCTTCGGCTCTCGGGCCAGGTGCTCTCAAGCCACGCCCCCTTGCGGATCGAGACGGAACTTTTCCACCGCGGCCCGGCCGGGGAGCGGACCGTCGAGCTGTGCCTGTTGGAAGCCGATCCCGGGAAGTCGCCGGAGGGGGTGCCGGCAAAGCAAAAGACCCTCAGGCTCGAGCCCGGCCAGGCGGAGCAGATCGATTTTGAGATCGGCAATCTGGCGATCGGCACCCAGCAGGGGTACGTCCGGATCGTCGGCCAGGACAGCCTCACCGCCGACGACCGCCGGTTCTTCACCGTCGAGGTCCAATCGGCCTGGCGGATCCTGCTTGCCGCGCCCGAGCCGGCCGATCAGTCTGCGTTGTTCCTAACCCAGATGCTGGCGCCGGCCTCGTACGTACGCAGCGGCCAGGCCCGATTCGATTGCCGGGTGATCGCCCTGGACGAGCTCGCCGGGCACGCCCTGGAGCCGTACGCGGCCGTTTGCCTGGTCGACCCCGCGCCCCTGGAGCCCGCCGTCTGGCAGAGGCTGGGCGACTTCGTCTCCGACGGACACGGGCTGGCCGTGTTCCTGGGCCGCAAGGCCGACCCCGTCGCGTCGTTCAACCAGTCGAAGGCGCAGGAGTTGCTGCCGGGCAAGCTCGTCAGGCAGGCGCGCCGGCCCGACGGCGACGTCCACCTGGCGCCGCAGGATTTCCAGCACCCGATCCTGGCCGCGTTCCGGGACGACCCCGCCTCGGTCCCCTGGCAGGGAATGCCCGTCTTCCGCTACTGGCAGTTGGACAAGCCGGCGCCGGGCGTCGACGTCGTGGTCACTTTCAACGACGGCCGGCCGGCGATCCTCGAGCGCCCGCTGGGCAAGGGCCGCGTGCTCTCGGTCACCACGCCGGTCTCCTACGATCCGGAGCACGAGCCGTGGAATCTGCTCGCGGTGGGCCAATCGTGGCCTTTCTTCATCCTGGCCAACGAGATGGCCGCGTACCTGGTCGGCTCAAGCGACCGGCAACTGAACTATTTCGCCGGACAGACCGCCGTGTTGCGGCTCGATCCCGAGCGGGACTTTCGCTCCTACGTGCTCACGGCCCTGGACGCCCCCGACGAGGTCGACGTGCGCCTGGCCCCCAACCTTCGCGAACAGGCGTTGGTGATCACGTCGACCGACCGCGTGGGCAACTACCGCGTGCGGGCCGGCGGCGGCACGTCGGGCGTCGACCGCGGCTTCAGCGTCAACCTGGCCCCCGACGAAACGCGACTCGACCGCCTCACCGAGGAAGAGCTGGCCGAGGTGTTCGGCCCGCTCCCCTACCGCGTCGCCCGCGACCGCTACCGGCTCGAAGGCGACCGCGCCCGCCAGCGCGTCGGCCGGGAGCTGTTTCCGCTCTTGATCCTCTTGATGGCCCTTACGTTGGGCATTGAACACCTGCTGGCCAACAGGTTCTACAGAGAATGATGAAGGATGAAGGATGAATGATGAATGAAGACGATAGGAGGCAACGGGGGCGTTCCAGGACGGCCGGTGGCCGGCCCGTGAGACGATGCGCTCACACCCCCCCGCCGCGCCCGGTCTCCCGCCTTTACCCGTCCTTCACGATCAACCATCATTCGTCCGTCCTCCTTCATCCTTCATCCTTCATCCTTCATCCTTAACCCATGCGCTGGTCCCTCTATCCCATCGCCGAGAGCTACCTGCTGGTGGGCTTCGCTGCGCTGGTGCTGTTGGGGCTTCTCGTGGTGGGGCCGGCCCGGGAGAAGGTCTCCCGAGGGAGGCGGGCGGGTCTGTTGGGCATCCGCCTGGCGGTCGTCGTGCTGGTGATCCTGGCCATGTTGCGGCCGACCTTGGTCTACCTGCGAACGGAGAAGCAGGCGGCGACGCTCGTGGTGCTGGCCGACCGGTCGCGGAGCATGTCGGTCCCCGACGAGATCGGCGGCCGCACCCGCTGGGAAGCCCTGCGCCGCACGCTGTCCGACGCAAAAGGCGCGCTGGCGAAGCTGGGCGAGGATTTTGAGATCAAGGCTTACACGTTCGACGCCGAGGCCCATCCGGCCGACGTGACCGAAGGCGAGATCCGCCTGGACGAAGTGCCCGACGGACGCCAGACCGCCATCGGCTCCGTCATCGAAGACGTGCTTCGCCTTCAGGCGGGGAAACGCCTCTTGGGGATCGTTCTCTTGAGCGACGGGGCACAGCGGGCGCATCCGCCTCGCGACGTTTTACCCCAAACGGCCGCCGGACGGCTCAAACCGTTGGGCTACCCGCTCTTCACCGTCCGATTGGGCAAGTCCCGGGGGCTCGGCCAGGCCAAGGACGTGGCCGTCAAGGACCTGCTGGCCAACCCGAGGGTGTTCGTCAAGAACGAGCTTACCGTGACCAGCCAGATCCGGGTCGACGGGTACGCAGGCCGGCAGATCCCCGTCCAGTTGCTCGTGGAAACGTCGCCCGGCCAAATGGAGCCGGTGGCCCAGGAAAACGTGAGCGTCACGGCCGACGGCGAGCTGATCCCCGTCAAGCTCACCCACGTGCCCCAACTACCCGGCGAGTACAAGATCTCGCTCGAAGCGGTGGCTCAGCCGGGGGAGCTGGTGGAAACGAACAACCGGCTGAGCACGTTCGTAAACGTGCTGAAGGGCGGACTAAACGTGCTGTACCTGGAGGGTTTCCCCCCCAGGGCGG
>JBDRTC010000935.1:0-4324 GCA_043824335.1 Planctomycetota bacterium
GCACGTGACGCACGAAGCCGTCGCCTCGGGCGAGGCCGTCCAACAGGGTGACTTCGTCGACGGGTCGTACGACGCCGTGGTCCGCCGCAACCCGGGCCGCACGCAAATCTTCATGACCCGCGTGGGAAGCGTCCGCGGCAAGCCGCTCCCGATGACCAAGGCCATCACGATCACCGCCGGCAGTTCCACCCTGGAAATCGCCTACCAACTGGAGCGTCTCCCGAAAACCGAGCGGTTCACGTTCGCCGTCGAGCTGAACTTCGCCGGCATGCCCTCGGGCCTCGACGACCGCTACTTCTACGACGCCGACCAGAACCGCCTGGGAGAGCTCGGCACGCACCTGGAGCTTTCCGAGGTCGACCACCTGGGCTTGGTCGACGAGTGGCTCGGGCTCGACGTCGGCCTGACGACGTCGCGGCCCACGAGCTTCTGGACCTTCCCCGTGGAAACCGTGAGCCAATCGGAGGGCGGCTTCGAGTTGATCCACCAATCGGTCGCCGTCCAGCCCCACTGGATCGTGACCCCCGACTCCGACGGCCGCTGGACCGTGAGCATCCGTCTTTCGATCGACACCGCCCGCGCCGAAGCCCGCACGGAAAACCACGCCGTCGCCGCGACGACGTAGGGACGCCGGACATCTTGGGCTCAATCTCTCGCCAACCGAAACCAGTCGACCTCGGCGTCGAATTGCTCGCCGCACCAGGCGACTTCGGCCAGGATGGGCGGCTCAGAGCGGGCGGCCAACTCTTGGCGGTTGGTGGCCGTGCTCGCATCGCCGGTGGGTGGGGTGCCTTGGTTCAGTACGATCCCGGCGATCGCGAGGCCGTCGCGAAAAGTGGCGGCGGCAATCAGAGTTTGGAGGGTCTGGTTGATCGTGCCCAAGGCGTTTCGGGTGACGACGACCAGGGGATAGCCAAGATCGTAGGCCAGATCGGCAACGTACTCTTCCTCGCCCAACGGCGACATCAGCCCTCCGGCTCCTTCCACCAAGAAGATGTCCGAGCGGGCCTGCCAGTACTCGATGCCTGTGCGGAGCAGATTGGCGTCGAGCCGTTTGCCTTCCTCCCGGGCGGCCAGGTGAGGCGCCAGGGCAGCCTGGAAGCGCTGGGGGCAAACGCGATCCAGTTCGCCCGGCCGTCCGGCGGCCTCCCAGAGCGTGACCGCGTCGTCCGCCACCAAAGCATCGTCTACAAGCCGGCATCCGCTGGCCGCCGGTTTGTAGACGCCCACGCGATGCCCCGCCTTCCGGAGAGCCCGGGCGATCAGGGCCGCCACGTAGGTCTTGCCGACCTCGGTATCGGTGCCGGTGATGAAAAGTCCGGGCAAGCGCTTGCACATCATGGGGCTCATGGTACCATCACGGCACCATGAGTCCAGGCGACCGAACGCACCCGCCCGAACCGCCGCCGGCCAAGATCACGCTGGCCCTGGTACAGATCCGATGCCTGGAGTCGCGGCAAGCGAACCTCGAAAAGGCGGCGGCGCGGATCGCCGAAGCCGCGTCCGCCGGGGCGAACGTCGTTTGCCTGCCGGAGTTGTTCTCGGGCTTGTACCCTTGCCAGAGCGAGGACCATCGGAACTTCGACCAGGCCGAGCCGATCTCGGGTCCAACCACCGACGCGCTGGCCCGGGCCGCGGACGAGCACGGCGTGGTGGTGGTCGGCTCGCTGTTCGAGCGGCGCGACGCGGGCTTGTATCACAACACGGCGATCGTTTTCGACGCCGACGGCCGCCTGGCCGGCCGCTATCGCAAGATGCACGTTCCCGATGACCCTCTCTACTACGAAAAATTCTACTTCACGCCCGGCGACTTGGGATTCTTGAGTTTCCCGACCCGGTTCGGGCGCGTGGGCGTGTGCGTCTGCTGGGACCAGTGGTTTCCCGAGGCGGCCCGGCTCACCGCCCTCTCCGGCGCCCAGGTGATCTTCTACCCCACGGCCATCGGCTGGATTCCCGGCGAGAAGGACCGGTTCGGCCAAAGCCAGCACTCCGCCTGGGAGACGATGATGCGCAGTCACGCCATCGCCAATGGTCTTTTCGTGGCGGCCGTGAACCGCACGGGCGTGGAGGGCCAGTTGGAGTTCTGGGGAGCCTCGTTCGCCTGCGATCCCAACGGCAACGTGCTCGCCCGGGCGAGCCATCAGACCGAGGAAACGCTCCTGGTCGAGTGCAACCTGGACCAGATCGACGCCGTGCGAACCCACTGGCCGTTCCTGCGAGACCGTCGCATCGACGCTTACGGCGGTCTGTTGAAGCGGTATTTGGATTGACCGCTGATGCAAACTCACGGCGAAGGCCGACGTTCCGTCGGCCGCTAAACGACTACCCGACCGCGGAACAAGAAAACGTTTAGCGGCCGACGGCACGTCGGCCCGCCCCGCCAAACGCTGATCGATCCACCGTGCGACCATGTCCGACACGAAAACGCCCGCCGCGTTTGGCTATCGCTTACCGGCCGAATGGGAGCCGCACGCGGCGACCTGGCTGGCTTGGCCGCACAACCGCGACACGTGGCCCGGCAAGTTCGAGCCGATTCCCGCGGTCTGGGCGGAATTTGTGCGCACGGTTTCTCCGTTTGAGCCGGTTCACGTCCTGGCCGCTGAAGGGGACGTGATGCGCGAGGCCCGGGCGATGGTCGGCCATCTGCCCGGCGTAACGCTCCACTCCATCCCCACAAACGACGCCTGGATTCGCGACCACGGACCCGTGTTCCTGGCCGGTCCGCCGGATCGTCCGCCCGCGCTGGTCGACTGGGAGTACAACGCCTGGGGCGGCAAGTATCCGCCCTTCGATCTCGACAACCGCGTGCCCAGGCGAATCGCCGAAGCAACCGGGCGGCGACGGTTCTGCCCGGGCATCGTGCTCGAAGGCGGCGCGATCGATTCCAACGGCCAAGGCACGATCCTGGCCGCTGAAGATTGCCTGACCGACGCGAACCGGAACCCCGGACTCTCGAAGGACGAGATCCAGCGCTACCTGGCCGACTACCTCGGCGCTCGGCGCGTCGTTTGGATTCGAGGGAGCATTGCCGGCGACGACACCGATGGGCACGTCGACCAATTGGCCAGGTTTGTCGGGCCGACGACCGTCGTGGCCGCGTTGGAAAGAAACCCCGCCGACGAAAACCATGCCGTGCTCAAAGAGAACTTCGAGGCTCTTCAGAGGACGACCGATCAGGAAGAACGGCCCTTCGAAGTCATCCCCTTGCCAATGCCGCGGCCGATCCACTTCCAGGGAAGGAGGCTGCCGGCCAGTTACGCGAACTTCTACATTGCCAACGGGTTGGTCGTGGCGCCGCAGTTCGACGACCCCGCCGACCGGGAAGCCGCGGCGACTCTCGCGCGGCTGTTTCCCGATCGGAAGGTGTGCGGCCTCCCGGCCGTCGACCTTGCCTGGGGACTCGGGGCGTATCACTGCGCCACGCGCGACGAACCGGCCGACACGCTTTGAGTGAAACAGAGCGGAACGAATCGCCGCCGCCGTCGGCATTCTCCATCGGCTTCAAGCGGGACAATGAGAAGCCTGCGCGGTTGGGTGCCACTGGCGTTTCGCCAGTGCACGGGCAAGATGCCTGTGCCACCCTGATATCCCGTGCAATCCAACAGCCCGTTGAAAAAGTAGATATTCGGCGATTTGTGTGCCACTGCTGGCTTGTCCAGCAGTGGTTTTCCGGAAAATTTTCACGGCACTGCTGGGCAAGCCAGCAGTGGCACCCTTTTTCAACGGACTGCTAGACTCGGTTCCGCATAGCACCGGCGGACCCGAGACCGCTCAGGTGGCCACTTTGTTCAACAACGCCACCGTGGCGGCGGTCATTTCCCGGGCGGCCGTGGGGACAAACGGCGGGAAATCAAGAATCTTGGGCACGGTCATTGCCGCGTATTCGCCCGCCGTGTAGGCGTTCGGATCGGGAAGATAGCCGATGATGCCGTCGGTGTAGCCGACCACGATCGTATCGGCAAACGGAGAATCTCGCCGGATCGCCAGCCCGTAGTAGCTGTAAAGCTCGGCCGGATGGAACACCAGGGCCAGCTCTCCCAGCCTAAGGGCGCTGAGCGTGATCGGCAGGTGTGTTTGGCTCAGCTCCCGGTCGTGGTTCCCCTCGAACCAATCCTTGGCGAAGCCGGCGTCCACCCATTGGCCGCCAGTGCACTTGGCGGGGTCCTCTCGATAACGTTCCAGCCAATTCTTGAACAGCTCCATGTCGAGCGGCACGCCGAATGTCTCGGTGCTTGCCTGGAGTACGTCAGCCTCGACTTTTTGGGCACCCTCAAGCGCCCGTGAAAACGCGTCGAAGACGCCCTTGGTCGTCTCTTCGGCATCT
>JBDRTC010000936.1:0-2849 GCA_043824335.1 Planctomycetota bacterium
CGCCGGACAGATCGATGAACCGACCGAGTTGCTCGCGCAGCCCGGCGGCGTTGGCGACGATCGCCTCGCGGGACAGCATCTGGCGCAGCTCGGTTTTGCCGGACGGATCACCCACCATGGCGGTGCCGCCGCCCCAGATGCCGATCGGTCGGTGGCCAGCGCGCTGCATGTGGGCCATGGCCATCAGGGGCAACAGCGATCCCGCGTGCAGGCTGTCGGCAGTCGGGTCGTAGCCTATGTAGAAGGTGACCTGCTCGCGGTCCAGCAGTCGCTCGAGCGCGTCCGAGTCGGTCGCCTGGGACACGAACCCGCGTTCCTTCAGGGTGTGAAATGCGTTGACCATGGCCGCAGAATCTAGCACGTCCATTCCGGCCGACGCAACCCGCCCGGGCCGTCACCCGCCCTGGCTGCCAGCGCGAGGTCGCGTACAGAGTCATGAAGCCCTGCACTTCTAAGACGTTGCCAGAAACCTGAAAGAAAACCCTTCTTGACACATCTAGTCAAGTCATATAGCTTAGTCTTATTGAACAGGGGAACAGGGCAGGACAATGGCAAAGTACAACATCCACCAGGCCAAGACCCATCTTTCCCGTCTCATCCGCGCCGCGCTGGCCGGCGAGGAGATCGTAATCGCCAAGGGAAATCGGCCGCTGGTCAAGCTGGTCCCCCTCCCGGAAGCTCGTCCCACGCGGCGCCTCGACGGCGCGGCTGACGTGATCCGCGTCTCGAATGATTTCGACGCGCCGCTCGAGGATTTCCAGGAGTACATGGGTTGAACGTCCTGCTGGATACACACGCTTTTATCTGGGCCATCAGCGACAGCGCCAAGCTGACCGAAACTGCCAGGAAGTGCTTTCTCGATCTAGAGAACCAGATCTACTTCAGCGCGGCCAGCATGTGGGAGCTGGCCATCAAGCAGAGTCTCGGGAAGTTGAGCGCGACCAGGCCCATCGTCGACGTCGTTGAAGAGGAACTGCTGGTGAGCGGGATATCCTGGCTCGGGATCGAAATGGCCCATTGCCTGGGCATCACCAACCTTCCCTTTCATCACCGAGATCCCTTTGACCGCATGCTCGTCTCGCAGGCTCTCTATGGATCCCTCCACGTGTTGAGCGCGGACGCGCAATTGGACGCATACGGCATCAAGCGTATCTGGTAGGGCCGGGGGCGTCCCCTCGGTTCTACACGCCGGTTTCACACCTTCGCTTTGACTTGGAAGCCGTCAAGAGGCATTTTTTTCAACTACACCACCGACGAACTGGAACGCGAGATTGCCGAAGCGAAGGCTCGCGCGGGCTGATGGTCGCAGTTGCCGACACCAGCCCGATAATCCCGGCGATCCGTCCGCTCCTGGACCGTTTGATGGTCGAAGGCTCCTGGCTCGGCGAACTCCCGGGGTGGAGCTCGAAGCCGTCTCCAGCTCGACCGCTCCAGCCACGGCAATGGACGGAAAAAACCAAAGGGTCAAATGCCCAAAGCCCCAATACTTGAGAAACGAGTACTGCTTCGCTGTCACGGTCCGCCCCGCACACAACGAACATAGCGGGCAAAGTCCTTGCCGAGGAAGTACACGCGGCCGTTGTCGAAGGGCACGAACCATGCGAGGGACGAGTCGGCCGCGTAGGAAGACGACGACCAGAAGTAGGATGAGGGCGTTGCCGGAAACGCGGCCGGATCGATCGACGGGCTCGTCCTGCGACTGTCCGCGATGCCGTACAGCTCCCTGATATCCGGCAGGCGCCAGTCAATGTATCCTCCCCAGTCGAGGGCGTCGCAGTACGAGACGGCAGCGTTCCATACGTGGGTCGTCGCGCCTCCCGTCGAGCAGTCCGGGCCGCTCTGTCCCGACGCGCATCCCTGCCACACCAGGCCGGTCACGGCATCGGCGACCACCGGCTGGTCCGGCGCCGGCTCGGTGCGACCGAAACGCTTCCAGCCGGTGTCGCCCCGGGCCGGCAACAGAACAGAGATCGAAAGAACGAGCAGTATCAAAGGGCTTTTCTTCATTTTCTTCATAAGTCGCCTCCATTTTCGATCGTAAAGCTCTTCCGCCCGGGAAGCCCCGGCCGCGTTCTGGGCGCGGATCACGCGGCGCACCACGTCCCGGGCCCCGGCCTGCAGCCTGGCGCCCAGCCCGTACTTGTGCCGCCTGGCGAACCCGGCCACCACCTGCTCGAGGTAGACCGCCAGCTCGAAGCTCTTCTTGTAGATCGGAAGGTGCTCGTAACGTGCCATTGCTTCCTGCCCAACGAAAAAGTGTCAAAGGATCAAATCACCAAAGCCCCGATCACGATCCGCCACGCACACAACGAACATTGTAGCCATTGACCTTGCCGTAGAGGTTCACGTAGCCGTTGCCGAAGGACACGAGCCAAGCGTAGGACGAGTCGGCCGCGCAGGAAGACGACGACCAGAAGTCGCTCGAGGGCGTTAGTGGAAACGCGATCTGGTCGATGGCCGGACCGCTGCTGCCGTAGTCCACGATGGACTGGAGCTCGTGGCTGTCGGGCAGGCGCCAGTCGGCGTGGCCGGCCCAGCTCAGACCGTCGCAGTGTGCCAGGGCGTTCTGCCACGTGTAGGTGGCTGCGCCTCCGGTCGCGCAGTCGCGTCCGCTCAGGCCCGCGGCGCATCCCTGCCACACCAGGCCGGTTGCGTTGTCGGTCACCACCGGCTCAAGATCGGCTGTTCGAGTGAAGTCGGCGTGGCCCACCGCCGGCGACATGCTAAATTGCGGCCCGGGAGAGTTGCAGGTCGCGTCGCCGCAGGCGCCGGGCGAGAGGCAGCCGCCCTCGACGCAGATGTCGTACGAGTAGTCAGGGTCGGTCATGACTGTACAGGGCGTGTGATCC
>JBDRTC010000937.1:0-16673 GCA_043824335.1 Planctomycetota bacterium
GGCTCCAGATCGACCAGCGGCACTTGGGCGCCCAAATCGGCCGCCAAGAAGGCCGCCGCATATCCCCCCGGCCCGCCACCGATTACCGCGAGTTGTGTTTCCATGATGCCAACAGATGTGGTCGAGAGTTGAACTGGGTTAGAGGTTTGCCGTCCGGCTTCACGCGGACCGGATCAGGCAACATGGTAATCGGGCAAGCCGGGATACGAAATCCCCCCGGGATGAAAACGACTTGGCCACGAGCCGGCATTCAGCCGTAGGGTGCGTGGAACGCACCAGAATCGGTGACAAACGGTGCGTTTCACGCACCCACGTTCTGGCGAGGTCTTGGATCGGCCTATCGCGAGGCCTGCGACGGCGTCTGAAGCGCGTCGAGCCGAGCCAGGATCTGCTCTCGCAACTTGCCGGAGGCCCGGGCGGCGGCCATTTGGTAGTAGACCTTGGCCACGTTCGGTTTGCCTTTGGCCTCGGCAATGCGGCCGCGCTGGACGTACTCGAGCGCTTCGCCGTCCTGCTCCGCCTGCTCGGCGGCGTGAAGGCGCCGGGCTTCGGCCACGCTGAGCGTGGGCCGTCCCGCGGAGCTGGCCCGGGCGGCGGCCAGCTTTTGGGATGGTTCGCCCGCCGCTACGTCGGCTGGCGCGGGAGAGGAGCCGGTCAAGATCAGGTCTTCGGGCCCGCCGGGATTTTGGACGTTCGGGCGAGCCGGGACATTCATCCGGGCAGCCGCGGCCTCGGCGGCCGAGGCGTCGTCGAGCCGCTCTCTCTCGTCGCGTTCCGCGCGATGCCGCTCCAGTGCGCTGAGGACGGCGTTCCGTCCAGTGCCCGAGTAGCCGGCGGGACTCGGGGCCATGTATCGGGGCATGGGCTGCACGGGGGCCATCAGGGCGGGAAAGCCCCCCACGACCGGCACGTAGCTCATCACGAACGGGGTTTGCGAGGTGTCGGAAAAGTAACCCGGCATGCCGTTCTGGAGCGTGACCATCGGCGTCTGGCTGACGAAGCTCCGCCGGTTGCCCTGCGACCAGTTGCCGTTAAAAAAGCCGTTGACGCCCCCGGATCGCCAGCCGAAGCCGAGATTCGCCCCTGCCGAGGGGTCGAATCCCCCGAACTGCGGCGCGGCCTGCAACGGGCTTCCTCCAAACGAGAAACTCCAGTTCGGGCCGCTCAGCCCCCAACTGGTGCCCATGTGCTCGAAGAAGCCCTCGTTGACCGAATGGTACGGGGTGGACACGGTGACCTGCTGGGCGGAGACTTCCGCGCCCCCGAGCACCAGAAACCCCAGCGCGACAAGCACGAATCCGCCGCAGATCAACCGCATGGCGAGATCCTCCGGCTGAGTCTCTATTGGCTCTTCCCTCACCCAACCCCCATTTTATCGGGTATCCGCCAAGAGCGTCAAGAGTCGAAAGTCCGTTCAGGCTCAGTCGCCGGGGGCGTTGGCCGGAACGGGGGCTTCCGGTTTGGGCGACGGCCGATCGGTCGAGAGGATTCCGTTCAAGAAAAGCTCGCCGAGCGTTTCCCACTCGACCGGCTGGTCGAAGTGGCAGCCGACGGAGTAGACGCCTTCCTGGTCGCCGCGGATCCACTGGACCGCGCCGGATCGTACGAGGAGGAGTTCCGAGTCGTCGTGGGCGAGCCGCACGAGGATGGATTCACCCGGGGAGAGTGGGGCCGCCGTGCGGAATCGGACGCCGCTGCGGGACAGGTCGAGCAGCTCGGCCTCGACCGATTCCGGCACGCCGCCCGGGCAGCGCTCGACCTCGAGCCGCGGAGCCGCGGAACCGACGGCCTGGTGCCGGGGTCGGCGAGCGACGTATTCTCGTGGGTCGTCGGCCATGGCTGGGAATGGACGGCTCTCGGGCAGGTTTTGGCGCTTTCGCCGATGGACCACATCGACCGCGCGGTCTACTGAAGCATAAGTCATGCCGGGCACAAGTCGCGGGCCCCCGTTCCTACGTGGGGGAGAGTGGCCCACTCGGGATGGGACGGAGGAACCTCTCACCCTTGCAGCGAACCCCCGTTTCCTGGGAAGGTTCCGGCTTGTGGGAAGATTCCGGTTGTAAGGAAAAAAGCCAGTTTTGACCGCATTCTACGACGCTGGCGGGGACGCAAAATGCTTTACAGATCAGAAAGGTTGTGATAGGCTGGGGCTTAAAGACGAGAAAGCGAGTAGCGAGGTCCAAAGTCCCATACGACGTCCTCATTACCATCTCAACCACCACCGTGAGGCGGCACCGCTTCTGAGCGCGTGGGCCATAGGTGGCGGTTAATATCATTCTCCTCGGACCAGGTCCTCGTGTCGCTTTCCTGCTCAAGGCTCCGGCCATGCGCCGGCGGTCTATCGGGATTGCTTCATGGTTCGGTTTTGAGGAGTGGCACAGATGCCGGAAGGGACCATCACCAAGTTGTTTCGGGACAAAGGGTACGGGTTTGTGGAAGGGCCGCGGGGCTACTGGTTCTTTCACCAGTCGGTGCTGGAGGGGACGACCATCGACGCCCTCAAGGTAGGACAAGCCGTTGAGTACAGGGAAGGGTGCGGGCCGACCGGCCCACGCGCCGACTCCGTGAAGGTTCTTTGAACGGCGAGGTCCGGGCGTTTGTCCTTTAAGGCCCCTGGTATCCTTTTCGTCTGAGCATCTCGGCAATCGCTCACTCGGCGTTCGCCGCGGCCAGCTTCTCTTGCCAGAACTGCCTGGCCTGGTCGTGATGGGCGAGCACCTCGCGGAGTTTTTCAGGGTCGTCGAGTTTCGCCGGAACTCGGTTGGCCCGCTCGTCGATCCAGACGTTGCCCTGGCGCCGGGCCTCGGCGACGAACTTCATCGGCGAGGGGTGCTCCCGGCTCGATCCGGCGATTGCCAGCGGCCGGGTTCGCTGGAAGAACATCAGCGCCCCACCCTCCCGCTCGTCTTCGCCGGCCATGACGTGGTAGAAGCGGTTGCCGTCGAGCCGCACCAGCGGATCTTCCGGAAGCTCTCGCTCGGTCCACAGGTTGCGTTCGTTCCACCAGGTGATCACCGGGGCCACGTGAAGGTCCTCGGCCCGCATCAGAAGTGGCATGTCCTCGATTGCCCGATGGACGTGCAGGTCGCCCGAGTACCATCCCAGCGCCGCCAAGTCGGCGACCCGCTCAAGCGTGGCCGAGATCGTTTTCGTTTCGGCCTCGGCCAGCTCGAACGTGCCCGCGTGCTGAACGTACTCGGGCCCCCGCTCGACCTCGAAACGGTACGTTCCGGGCTTCAGGTCCAGCGCCACATTTCCGGGGCAGACAAAATGGTCGCGAAAGAAGGGGAGGTTTTCGGCCCGCTGCGGCTTGCCGGCGTTGTCGTAGAGATGGATTCGGCAAGGGAGCGGTTGGCCGGCCGCGTCGACCACGGCGATCTCAACCTGTCCGGCATCGGCGACCGTGAAGCAGGCCGTGGCCACTGTGACGGTGATGAGGAGAAAAGCGTGTGCGGCGATGCGCATGAGTCGCTCCTGCCTCTGGGATTCTAGTCTTGAGCTGGTGCTCAGTGTAACCGAGCGGGACGCCGGAAACACGCCCTCGGGCTCGCCGGGATTGGCCGTGGGTCCGTTGATGAAGGGCCGCCGCTGGGGTAGACTGTCGACCGTCTGTTGTCCCGGCGGCATTTGACCCTCCTTACCCGACCAGGCTCGTGCGATGGCCAAAAGCGGAATCCAAGCCATGCTGGAAATGCTCGCCGACGCCGGCGTGCGCTATCTCTTCGGCAATCCGGGCACAACGGAACTGCCGCTCGTGGACGCCTTGGTCGACTTTCCGCGAATCGAGTACATCCTGGCGCTGCAGGAGGTGCCGGTGATGGCCATGGCCGACGGATACGCCCAGGCTTCCCGCTCGCCGGGGGTGGTCAACGTGCACATCAGTTGCGGCCTGGGGAACGCGATGGGCATGCTCTACAATGCCTATCGCTCCGGCTCGCCGCTGGTGCTGACCGCCGGGCAGCAGGACCGGCGGTTGATGTTCGAGGAGCCGATCCTCTGGGGCGAAATGGTCGACGTGGCGCGGCCGTGGACGAAATGGGCCGCCGAAGTCGGGCAGGTCGCCGATGTGCCCTCGGCGGTGCGCCGGGCGGTCGAAACGGCGATGACTCCGCCGACCGGGCCCGTGTTCCTCTCCCTGCCCCTGGACGTGCAAACGGGAACCGCCGAACTGGACCTGACTCCGCCCACCGTGCCCGACGTGTACGTCCGCCCGCCCACCGAGGCGATCCGGCGAGCGGCCGAGGTGTTGGCCGCCGCCAAAAGCCCGGGCATCCTGGTGGGGAACCGCATTTGCGAGGCGGGGGCCGTCGACGCGTTGGTCGAAGTGGCCGAGCGGCTCGGCGCGCCGGTGATCCACGAGGCCTACACGTCGCACGGACGATCGAGCTTTCCTTCGGACCACCCCCTCGCGGCGGGCTTGCTTCCGTTCTGGTCGCCCGACGTGCGCGAGCGCCTCGCCCGGTTCGACGTGCTCCTGGTCGCCGGCATGAAAGTCATGCAGCAGTACATTCACCACGAGCCGTCGCGGGCCGTGCCCGAGCACGTCCGGCTGGTCCACCTGGACGACGATCCGTGGGAGCTGGGCAAGAACTACCCGGTCGAGGTCGGCGTGATCGGGCACCCCAAGCCGTCGCTGGAAGAGCTGGCCCTGCTGCTGGATTCGGCGATGGGGCCCGAAGCGATCGAAGCGGCGAGGGCTCGGGCGGCGGCGCACGGCGAGGCGAACCGGCAAACGCGCAAGAGCCTGCGAAGCGAGGCGGAACGGGAGCGCAACGTGCGGCCCATCACGCCGCTCTGTCTGACGGAATCGCTGGCACGAATTCTCCCGGACGACGTGGCCGTGATCGAGGAGTCCCCGACCTCGAGCGGCGCTTATTTCGAGCGGGCCGGGGTCCTGAAGAACACCGACGGCTACTTCGCCCAGCGGGGCTGGGCCCTGGGCTGGGGGCTCAACTGCGCCATCGGCGTGAAGCTCGCCTGGCCCGAGCGGCCCGTTCTGGCCCTGATCGGCGACGGCTCGGCGATGTACGGCATCCAGGGCCTCTGGACGGCCGCCCACTACCGCCTGCCGGTCACGTTCGTCGTCACCAATAACACCGAGTACCGGATCCTCAAGGATTGTGCCCGGGTGTTGAAGCTTCCAGAAGCGTGCGCCGGGAGATTCGTGGGCCTGGACATCGTCGATCCGGCGATCGACTACGTGGGTCTTTCCCGGTCGCTAGGGGTTGCGGCACGCCGGGTCTCCGAGCCGGACGAACTGGTCCAAGCCGTGAGCGAGTCTCTGGCCGGCGACACGCCGCAGTTGATCGAGGTGCCGGTGAAGCAGGCGGATTGAAAGGCTCAAGGGCGCCGAGCCGCGAGTGGCGCCGGCCCGCGGACATCGGAGACCTCGCCCCTAGCCGGAGCTTTTCAAGGTGTTCTCAAAGCGGCCGAACACCATTCGCCCGGCGCTGGTTTGAAGCACGCTGGTGACGGAGATGTTCACCTGCTCGTGGATGTGATCGCGGCCCGCCTCGACCACGACCATGGTGCCGTCGTCGAGATAGCCCACGCCCTGGCCCAGCTCTTCCCCCGCCTTGACCACGCGGACCTCCACGTGTTCGCCCGGCAGAAATACCGGCTTCAGGGCGTTGGCCACGTCGTTCAGATTGATCACGCCCACGCCGTGCAATCGGGCGACCTTGTTCAGGTTGTAATCGTTCGTGATCAGCTTGCCTTCCGTGTGCTTGGCCAGCATCACCAATTTGACGTCCACGGATTGGCCGGCGAACTCGGGCAGGTCGCGGTCAAAAATTTCCAGGTCGACGTCGGGGTTCGTGCGGAGGCGGTTGAGGATGTCGAGCCCTCGCCGTCCCCGGCTGCGACGTAGCCGGTCCGAGCTGTCGGCGATCCCCTGCAGCTCGGTGATCGCGAATCGCGGCATGATCAGTTGGCTGTCGAAGATGTCGGTCTCCACCACGTCGGCGATGCGGCCATCGATCACCACGCTGGTGTCGAGGATGAAGGGCCTGCGACCTTTGAGATCCTTGGAGAACTCCACGTAGGGAATGATGAAGCGGAAGTCGCTTTTCGTCTGCAAGAGGAGGCTGACGCACAAATAGCAGAGGACCGCCGCCAGGACCAACTGCACGGCGGCGGTAACCTCCCCCGCTTCAGGGAACAGCGGCGTTAGCGCCAACCGCACCACGTACGCCAGAAACAACCCGACGATCAGACCGAAATAGACCGCGGTGATCGTTTCCAGCCGTTTTCGGGGAAAGGCCATGTCGATCGAAATGACGATCAGGGCCAAGAGCAGCATCCCGAAGAAGACGACAAGAGCCGCCCGCGGAAAATCTTCCGGAAGAACCTCCGAGTTGATGACAAACACCCCCACCCCGATGGACACTACCAGGAATGTCAGGCGGAGGATAAGCAGGGTGATGTCGCGAAAAAGCCAGAGGACGACCCCCCACAGCTTTCCGGCCACCCACGCGAGCACGGAGCCGACTTGCTGAATACGCATGAGTTGTACGTGCCCCCTCTCGAACTTGAGTCCGTAGGAATGAAAGCATGCCTCTCGTCTGCCCTTGTCCGGAGGGCCAACCAGTAGCTTCATATTGTAAGGATTCGTGGTCAACCGCGAAAGAGGCCCCTTCAGTATGGGCGGAGATGACAGCGGACGGATTCCACACCGGGGAAGGGTTCCGCTTTGCTAGACCCTTCACTACCCACCCTTTGGCTGATATGGAATCCAGCCAGATTGGCGGGGTCTCTCGCGCAATCGGAGGGCAAGGAAGGGTATCCAGGGTCGATTCGGCGGATTCTACTTGCCGGCCAATTCGGCGGTCAGGGCCTCCCAAAGTGCCTCCAGCGATTGGGGAATAACGCGGGTCGAGGCCACGGCGGGCATGAAGTTGGTGTCGCCCTGCCAGCGGGGGACCACGTGCCAGTGCAAGTGCCCGGGCAAACCGGCGCCGGCGGCTCGGCCCAGGTTGAGCCCCACGTTGAACCCGGCGGGACGGAAGACCCTCTCCAGCAGGCCCACCATCTGTCGGATCTCCTGGATAAGCTCGATCTCCACGGCGGCAGTCAACTGGTCGAGCCGGGCCCGATGCGCACAAGGCGCGATGAGCAGATGCCCGTTGTTGTAAGGGTATCGGTTCAGGATGACGAGGGAATGTTCGCCCCGCTGAACCACGAATCGCCCGCGATCGTCTGAATCGGCCGCAGCCTGGCAGAGGAAGCAATCGGGATCCGCGTCCGGCGGCAACTCCAACTCGGGCCGATCGGGCTTTGCCCCCGCGTTGTCTCCCTCGATATAAGCCAAGCGCCAGGGCGCCCAGATTTGCTCGTGCGTCACCGCTTTGGTCCCCCATGTTCCGCGGGGAGTTCGGCCTTCAACCACGGTCTGGCGGAGGCCGGCACTCGTGTGCGGAGTCTATAACGCACAGGGGCCAACGACAAGCAGGGCTCCTCGGCGAACACTTCAGATGATGGAAGATGGCGGTCGCTGGGCTGGGGTCCGTCCGAGTACACTTTCCCTTGGATGGGAGGCTGTCAATCGTCGGAGATGGACGAGTCCATCGAGCTATGGTCTGTTCCTTTGGGGGGGGCAGATCGGTTTTCCCGGAACTGGCGTGACCACAGCGATGTTCCACGGGCACGCCGGTCGTCTGGAGGCGTGTGAAGTCTGGCGACCCGAATGGACGAAACTGTTGGTAGGGAATGCGCCGTCTGGTTCGCGCGGGCGGAGTTTGCTGCTTGTCCGGCCACTCGCCGGGTTGCACAAGACCGGGTAGACTGAAGGGCAGCTAAGGGGCGGCCGAAGAATAACTTCCCGGTTCTTGGCTCCGTTGGGGCAGCAGTTGCACTGCTGCCCCCAGCCGGGGGCGGGCGTTCAACGGCCGCCCCCACTGGGCATCGGGGGGGTTTTTTTACGGCCCCCACCTCGGGTGGGGGCTGCAGTGCACCTGCTGCCCCAACGCAACCAAGAACCGGGAAGTCATTCTTCGGCCGCCCCCTACGATCGGTTGAGCATTGCGGCGTCGCGCACGGCTTGGTGATACAACTCGATCGTCCGCTCGGCCATGCGGGCCGCGTGGTAGCGCTGCCGGACCGCCTCCTGGGCTTGGCGGCCGCACTCGGAGGCGAGCTTTGGGTCCAAGAGCATCCGCTTTAGCGCGGCGGCCAGTGCCGGAGGGCTTTTTGGTTCGCACAGCAGGCCGCCGCCCGTGTCGCGGACCAACTCCGAGAACGCGCCATGATCGGGCAGAACGACCGGCACGGCGCTGGCCCAGGCTTCCAGGATCACGAGCCCTTTCGTCTCTCGTTGGACCGTTGGGACGCTCATCACGTCCAGCGACTCGAGGAAGGCGATCTTGGCCGTCCGGTCCGGCCGCCAACAATCCATGATCCCGCGGGGCGGCGGCTGGAGCCGAGGACGCGAAAAATAACAGTCGGTCCGGTCAAAAATGGCTTTCCGGAGGGCCGGCCCGTTTCGTGGAGGACTCGACCAGACGGCCTTGGTTTCTGTGGGTGGATTCTCGCGCAACTCCTGGGAGGGGGTGGTCTTGGCGCCTCAACCTGCTATCTTGTTGGTGATAATCGCCCCTCTCGCCGCATTGGCCCGATCGAACCTTGCCCTGATTGCTCGCCAAGCCGACAGACCGTGGTCCAAACGCCTTCTTACGACGTACGCCTTTCCCACCCGCAGTACTATTTGGACGAAGTCGAGTGCATGCGGGGATGCCCCGTGGCGACCGATGCCCGAGGCTACATCATTGCGATCGGCCGCGGGGACTATGCCGAGGGCTATCGCATTGCCCGGGAGCCCAATCCGTTCGCCTCGATGTGCGGGAAGGTTTGCGGCGCGCCCTGCGAGATCACCTGCCGCCGGGGCAAGGTCGACGAGACGCTGACGATCCGCTCGCTCAAGGGGTTTCTAACCAGCCGCTACGGCGCCGAGACACTCCCGCCCCACGAGACGCTGGCCATGTCGAACGCCCGGGGCAGCCTCGACGCTCCCCCCACCGGCAAGCGGGTCGCCCTGATCGGTTCCGGCGTCGCGAGCCTCACCTGCGCCCACGATCTTGCCCGAATGGGCCACGAGTGCCACGTCTTCGAGAAAGACCCGAAGCCGGGCGGGATGCTCACCTACGGCGTGCCGCTTTACCGGCTCGATCGGGAGCTTGTCGCGCGGGAAATCGAGGCGATCGCCGGGATGAGGCACGTCACGCTGCACCTCGGCCGGGAGATTGGTGGGGAAACGTCGTTCGCCGACTTGCGGAGCGAGTACGACGCCGTTTTCATCGGCGTGGGATTGCCGCATGGCAAGCGTTTGCCGCTCCCCGGCGCCGACCACCCCGACGTTCCAGACGCCATCGAAATCCTCCACGACTACTGCGACGGCCGTGGACGCGACTTCTCCGGCCGCCACACCCTGGTGATCGGTGGGGGGAACGTGGCGATGGACATTACGCGGAGTCTCTTGCGCCTCGGCGCGGCTTCGGTGAAGGCCGTCTGCCTGGAGCGCGACTGGGAGGAGATGCCCGCCGATCACGAGGAGCTGGTCGACGGCGACGCGGAAGGCGTCGAGATCCTCCCCGGCTGGGGACCGCTGGAAGTGGTCGTTGAGGAGGGAAGGATTCGGGGGCTCAGGTGCCGGAAGGTGCTTTCCGTTTTCAACGAACAGGGGCGATTCGCTCCCACGTTCGACGAAAGTGATCGGCGCGTGATCGAGGCCGACACGGTCATCTTCTCCGTGGGACAGGCCTCGGATCCGGGCTTCCTCGAAGCGATTGAGGGAGTGGAGCACGAGCGGGGCATTCTGAAGACCGATCCCCAGACCAAGCAAACGACGCTGGAAGGCGTGTTTGCCGGCGGCGACGTGGCCTCCGGACCGGGGCTCTTCATCAACTGCATTCAGGACGGCTCCCTGGCGGCCCTGGCGATCGATGCGTACATCGAGGGGACGACGCTTCAGAAAAAGGTCGGCCTTCCGGAGCACCGGCCGCTTCCGAACTACCAGCGGCCGACCGAGTATCTGAATCTCCGCCGCCGCGCCGCCCGGCTGAAAGCCCCGGACGAGCGGCGGCGCTCCAACGAGATGATCGAGCAGGAACACTCCGAGGAGGAGGCCGCCTTCCAGGCCCGCCGCTGCCTGGAATGCCACATCAACCCGGTGTTCGACGGCAATCTCTGCATCCAGTGTAACGGATGCGTGGACGTTTGCCCCATGGACTGCCTGCGCATGGTCGACGCGACCTACGCCGCGGGCGAAGAGGTCCGCCGCGTGCTGGCCAAAGAGTTCGACGACGGGCCCCTGGTGTTCGGCGAGGGGACGCTCATGCTTTTGGACCGGACCGCGTGCATTCGGTGCGGGCTGTGTGCTTTGCGCTGCCCGACCGACGCGGTCGTCATGTACGAGGCCACATTCGAAATCACCTATCAGGACACGGGGAGGGAGGTCACGTGGTCTACGGACTGATTTGCCTATCGCTCCTTTTGGGCGGCCTGTTTCTTTTCCTCTTCATTCTGGCGGCTCGAAGCGGCCAGTTTGAAGACATGGAGGCGAGCAAGTACGAGATGCTTCGGCTGACCGAGGAGACGTGGAGAAAAGAGAATGGCATCCGATAAAGCGCCCTTGTACGGCCGCCGCGGGATCGTCCAGGCCCTGCTGGGATTCGGGGCGGTGGGCTCGGCGGCCCTGGCAGCCGGGCTCGGCGTGCTGCGCAACCTGTTTCCCTCGGTGAGCTACGGAGAAGACACCCGGGTGAGGATCGGCCGGCAGACCGACTTCGCCGACGGCGACACCGTCCTCTACGACCGGAAGCTCGTGGTGCGCAAGGTGGCCGAAGGGGGGAAGGTGCGGGTGGCGGCGATTTCCATGGTTTGCACCCACCTGGGCTGCACCGTGGGGGCGATCACCGGCGGTTTCAAGTGCCCGTGTCACGGTTCGCAGTTTGACGGCGACGGTCGCGTGATGGGGGGCCCGGCGTCGAGGGACCTCGACTGGTTCACCGTAACGCCCGACCCGGCCGGCGAGTTGGTCGTCGACAAGTCGAAAACGTGCCGCGTGGAGTCCTATTTCGAGGCCTAAAAGACATGTCCATCGACGCTGAGGTTCAGCAATCGGCCGCCACGACTCCGGCAGGCACGCGGCCGTCGCTCGTTCGGAACATTGCGGGCTGGCTGCGGGGGGCGGCGACCGACTTCGGCGAGTCGCTCTTCCGCCATGATTTCGGGGACTCGACCAAGACCCGCTGCGAAATCATGTATTCCAATCTCTTCTTGCACGTCATGCCGGTGAAGGTCTATCGGCGGTCGCTCGAATGGTCGACGACCATGGGACTGGGCCTGATCAGCCTGTTTCTTTTCGGCGTGCTCGCGGCGACCGGCGTCGTTTTGATGTTTCACTATGTCCCTTCCGTCACGCAGACCGACGCCGGACTGCCGGAAGCCTTTGAGCGGATGCTCAACCTGCGGAGCAACGTCGGCTACGGCCGTTTCCTGCGAAACATGCACCGCTGGTGCGCCCACGGCATGGTGGCCCTGGTCGTCTTGCACATGGCCCGGGTCTTCCTGATGGGCTCCTACAAGAAGCCGAGGCAGTTGAATTGGGTCGTCGGGATGTTTCTTTTGCTCCTGACGCTCCTGGGGAGCTACACGGGCTATCTGCTGCCGTGGGACCAGCTCGCGTTTTGGGGCGTGCGCGTGGGCACCGAGATCGCCAAGTACGCGCCCGGCGGGGGGCTTTTGAGAAGCTTCCTGCTGGGCGACAACGAGGTCGGCCAGGAGGCGCTGTTGCGGTTCTACGTGCTTCATTGCGTGGTGATTCCCGCGGCGATCAGCGGTTTGGTGGCATTGCACTTCTGGCGGATCCGCAAGGACGGGGGTCTGGCCCGGCCCGACGACGGCCCCGACGTTTCGACCGCCCTCCCGGCGGAGCCGTGCCCCGACGCCAACAAAACCGGCTCGGTCAAGAGCTACCAGCTTGTGGAAGTCATGCGGGGGCGCAAGCCCCTGGTCGATTCGCCCACCGAGGAGATGGTTTTCTCCTGGCCGGCGCTGATTTTGCGCATGGCGATCGTCTGCGTGGCCTGCTCCATTGTGCTGACGGTGTTCTCGCTCGCCTTCGACGCGCCCCTGGAGGAGCCCGCCAATCCGATGAGCCCCCCGAACCCGGCCAAGGCGCCGTGGTACTTTTTGGGACTCCAGGAGCTGGTGGGATACGACGCTTTTATCGGCGGCGTTTTCCTGCCGGGGCTTGCCTTTGCCGTCTTCCTGGTTTTGCCGTACGTCGACCGGCGCAAGACGCGCGTCGGCGTCTGGTTCGCGCGGGAGCGATGGGTGGAGAACGCGCTGTTCCTCCTCTTCGTTTTCGTCAGCGTACTCTTGATCGTGATTGGCGTTTATTTCCGCGGACCGAACTGGGGGTTCCAGCTCCCCTGGGAAGCGATAGGGGGTCACTAAGTGAGCGGTAGAGGCGAGAAGGGAGGTGTGTCGACGAGGCGCGATGTGCGCGTTCTGCTGGCGCTGTCGGTCGTGCTGACGCTGCTGTTGCTCTATTCGGTCGTCGAAGAGTACGGTGCTCGGTGGCGTCGGATCCAACGCGAGTACGCCGGCCTGATCCGCGAGCAGGGAGGGACTCCGCCCAAGGGAGGCCGGATCGAGCAGAAGATCGTCACGGTGAACAACCGGCTGCTGTTGGACCGTTGCGAGACCTGCCACCAGGGGATTCACAATCCCAATGCGGCCGGGTTCGACCAGCCGCTGACGACCCACCCTCCGATGGTCGACGAAGCCGGCGAGCCGATCGAAGGGCACGACCTGAAGAAGCTCGGCTGCGTCTCGTGCCACGCCGGCAACGGCCGCGGCTTGGCCGTGGAGGACGCCCACGGGCAGCACAAGCACTGGCTACAGCCGCTTAGGATCGGGAAATGGATTCAGGCGTCGTGCTACCAGTGCCACGACACGAACGCGGTCGATCTGGCCGGGGCACCGGACCTCGCCATGGGGCGCAGGCTCTTTCAGGAAAAGGCCTGCTGGGCCTGTCACACGATCGAAGGAGCGTCGCAGGGGAAGGTGGGGCCGCTCTTGACGGCCGTCGGCGATCGGCTCTCGCCCGATCAGATCCGCCGCTCGATCGTCGACCCCACCAACGGCGGGCGCCAGCCCGATTCCGCCATGCCCCGGTTCGACCTTTCGGACGATCAGGTCGAAGGGCTGACGATCTTTCTGGCCGGCCAGCGCCGCCAGAGGATCATCGACCAGAAGATTCCCACGGCGATCGGCCGCCTGGCGACGGGCGTCGATCTCTCGGCCCCCGAGGCGGAACAGGGAGAGGCCCTCTTCGCCGTGCGCGGCTGTGCCGGCTGCCACGCGGTGCGAACCGGCCCCCAGAGCGTGCTGGGCGGACGGAAATGTCCCGAGCTGACCTATGCCGGGCGCATGCGGGGGGCAGACTACCTCAAGAAGCACCTCGAAAGCCCCAAGGACGACGTGGCCGATTCGATCATGCCCCCGTTCGATTTCCTCCCCGCCGCGGAGCGCGAGGCGATCGTCGACTACCTGATGACCTTGTCCTTTGAGCCAGTGGTGGAGGAAGGGCTCGACGCGCGTGGTCGCGCGCGTGCCCAATACCGGCTCCTCTGCGCTTCCTGCCACGGCGAGACCGGCAACGGGCTCGGCCCGGTCGCGGAGGCGATGGACCCGAAGCCGAAGAATTTTCAGAAAAAGGGGTTCGTGGCGGCCTACGCGAATCGCTTTGCCGAGCGGATCTTGTCGGGCGTGCCGGGGACAGCGATGCCGCCGTGGAGGAAGATCCTCTCCCGAGAGGAGGCCGAGGCGCTGGTCGAGCTGATCCAGCGGGATTTCGCCAAGCTGGGCGAGGGCGCCCAGTACGTGCGCGAGTCGAAGCCGGCCCCGCCCGCCGCGGCGGAACCGGAAGTGTTCGAGGCGTACTTGCGCGGCCGCGAGATCTTTCTGGTCTACTGTGCCGGCTGCCACGGCCGGCTCGGCACGGGAAAAGGATCGAACGCCTATGACCTGCTCGGCCTGGGGCGCGAAGGGTCCGGCGGCGACGTCCAGGGCGAGATGCTCCCCCGCAATCTCCGCAATCCGAAGTACTACGGGAGGGCCGGCGTGCTCGACCGCCAGCGGATCTACGATTCAATTCGGCTGGGGGTCCCCGGCACGGCTATGCCGCCCTGGGACCACGGGCTTTCCGAAGCGCAGATCGAAGACGTGATGGAATTCGTGCTCCGGGCCAACGACCCCTCGTTCCAGCGGCGGGCAAAGGAAAGAAAGAAATGACCGACGCAGCACCGACAGTCTCCGCGACGGCCGAGAAGGTCGACGTGACGGCAAGGTTGATGATCCTCACCTCGCTCGTCTTTCTCCCCATCGGCATGCTCGCCGGCGCGACGGTGAGCATGAAGCTCTTGGCGCCCGCGGTGGGCGAGGTCTTCTTTCTCAGCTATGGCCGGCTGCGCGTCTTCCACACCAACGCGATCCTCTTCGGTTGGCTGTTGCAGGCCGGCATGGGCCTGATCTACTACATGGTCCCGCGGCTATGCAACAACCGACTGTTTTCGGAGAAGATGGGAATCGCCACCTGGGCTCTCCTGAACGTGGCGGTCCTGGCCGGGGGGACCGGCCTTCTCTTGGGCTATAACAAGGGAATCGAATACGCTGAGTTGGGCTTCCCCTTCGACCTCATCGTGACGATCGCCTGGGTGCTATTGGCGGTGAACATCGTTCTGACGATCGCCAGGCGGCGGGTGAAGTACATGTACGTGGCCCTCTGGTACGTGCTGGGAGCGTTGGTCTGGACGGCCGTCGTCTACATCTGCGGCAACTTCGTGACGCGATTTGTCACCGGGGTGAACCAGGCGAACATCGCTTTCTTTTACATGCACAACGTCGTGGGCCTGATCTTCACGCCGATTGGACTCGCCACGGCCTACTACTTCATCCCCAAGTCGGTCGACTCGCCGCTTTACAGCCACACGCTCTCGATCTTCGGGTTTTGGATCATCGCCTTCGTGTACGTCTGGACCGGTGCCCACCACATGCTCTTCGGTCCGGCGTCGCACTGGCTGCAGACGGTGAGCATCCTCTTCAGCTTCAGCCTGGTTGTTCCCGTGGCGATCGTGGTCACCAACTTCTACGGCACCTGCGCGCCGGTGATGCGCAAGGCCCTGGCCAGCGTCGAGGCGAAGTTTCTGCTGGGGGGCGTCACCTTCTATCTACTCACCTGCCTTCAAGGGCCGGCCCATGCGTCGCGCTCGCTCAACCAGATCGTGAGCAAGACCGATTGGATCGTCGGGCACGCCCACATGGCGGTTTCCGGGGCGTTCACGTTCATTGCCATCGCGGGCATTTATCACGCCCTGCCGCGGATGTTCCGCCGGCCGCTTTTTTCCCGGCGGCTGGGGGAACTCCACTTTTGGGTGACGCTCCTGGCGATCATCCCGTTCTTTCTCTCGCTGATGGTGGGCGGCTTCCTGCAGGGGCTTAGTTGGATGGACCCCTCGATCCCCTGGGTGGAAACGATCGACGTGATTCGCCCGTACTGGGGGATTCGCCTCTTGTCGGGCACCGTGCTCCTGCTGGCCCAGTTCATCTTTCTTGTGAACGTGGCCATGACCGTTTGGCCGGCGCACCAGGCGGCGCCGGAGGCTCCCCGTGCGGGATTGCCCGCCAGGGGCATGGAAGCCTGATTCCCGCGGCGTGATTTTGGAGTTGACCCGGTGAAACACCTGAAAATCGAAACGAATCTCAAAAACTTCCTGATCGGGGCGGTGGCCTTTTTTTCGGTGGGCTTTCTGATCACGGTCGTGGTGCCGCCGCTGGTCGCCCCCGAGTGGGGGAAGGCATTGGCCACGATGAGCCCGCTCACCGAGGAGGAGCAGCGGGGGCGTCGGATCTTCATCGCCGAGGGCTGCACGGGCTGCCACACCCAGCAGATCCGGCACCTCGAGCCCGACATGAAACGCTTTGGCTGGCGGGGTGTCGACGCGCCCCCCTCCGAATCGCCCGAATTCGCCCTCGACAACCCGCACCAGCTCGGCACCCGGCGCATTGGGCCGGACCTCTCCCGCGTCGGGGGAAAGTACGACAGCTCGTGGCACTACGCCCACCTGATCGATCCCAGGGCGATGACGGCCGGCTCGGTGATGCCCTCCTATCGTTACCTGAAGCCCGACCAGTTGCGGGCAGTGACCGCCTATCTTCAGACGCTCGGACGAGGCGCCGACTGGCGCAACGGCCGCGCCGATTACGAGCAGTAAACCCGAGGTAGAACCGTGACAAAGCAGTCTGCGGACGAACATTCCTCGATCGCCGAGAACAACGCGCCGCTGGGTTGGGGCCTGAAGCTCGTGATCCTCGGGTTCAGCCTCCTTTGCCTGGCGTACGGAATACTCTACTTCCACACCGACACCGTTTCCCAAGACGCTCCCGATGCGCCCGTGCGTCACGGCCGAGGCGGTGGTGAGTAACTGCGGCTTGTTCCTTTCATATGGGCCTAAGGGGCGGCCGACAAATAACTTCCCGATTTCCAGTTGGTGCGGCAGTTGTACTGCCGCACTTCGGCTGGGGGCAGCAGTGCAACTGCTACCCCAACGGAGCCAAGAACCGGGAAGTTATTCTTCGGCCGCCCCTAACCCGCCATTTTGCAGAGGCCCAGT
>JBDRTC010000938.1:0-6872 GCA_043824335.1 Planctomycetota bacterium
AAACCCGTGGTCGGGAGGTGTGACGCCTGGACAAACTGTTGCAACGAGCAGGAAAAGCCACGTTGTCTGAAACATCCGGGGAGCGACGAAACCGTTTCGTCCGGGCAGGTTGCAACGAGCAGGAAAAGCCACGTTGTCTGAAACAATTTCTGATGCTCCGTGCCGTCGGCCGTGCTCCGGTTGCAACGAGCACGGAAAAACCGTCCCATTCACGCAACCGCGATTCTCCCTTGACATGCCAACCGAGAATCAGTGCTCATGGTCGCCTCTCCGGATTCTGTCGTCGGAGAACGCCAAGAAAAAAATGGACTCACCATCATCGGTCGACACCATCTCGGCAGGCCTCTCTGTACCTGCCACGCAGGGCCGGGGACTGTCCAATCCCCGGGTGCTGATCGCCGACCTAGGCTCTTTTCAGACGCGACGTGATGTTCGATTGTCAAAGACCAACCGCGTGCGATTATGAATCTACCATTCGGCCGCCCAAGAAGCAACCTGCAAGAGAACTTCAGCCCCCGACCGGGCCTCGGCGTCCGGGCCAATCGGGGAATCGGCCAAACCGACCCCCCCATGACGGGCGATCGGGAGCGGAAGGCGCATATCCCGAACCCCTCCTCCCTCGCCCATCCACCCCCCGGCCCCATGCCGCTGGGATCGTAGCACCCGCCCGCTTCCCCGGGGAAAGGCCCGAAGCCCGGCGGGAAGTCGGCCCCGGGAGGAATGAAATCGGGATCGAAGTCGCCAACGAGGTCAGGGTCCGCGTCGACCAGCCCGGGCTCCGGCTCGGGAAAGGCCGGATCGTCGTCGGCCGGGAGCGGCAGCGCCCCGCCCTCGACCAGATCCAGTCCCATCCCCTGTCCGGCGACCCAGACGAACGTCTCCCGCGCCGTGGGCCCGTTGACGACGACCTGGCCGTCTTCGCCCACGTGCGCCGGGGGAATTACCCGAATCGCTTCGAGAGAATCGTGATCGACGGGGCTTGCGTCGCTGTCGTAGACGACGCGCCCGTCCAGCTCGACGAGCATCCGCTGCGGGTGCCAGCGATCCGGCGCGGCGGCGAACGGGCTTGCGTGGGCGAGCATCCCCACGGCATGGCCTCGAACGTCGGCGGCCACCAGCGGCCCGGCGAGCAAGTCCAACTCAAACTCCTGCGACGGCGACAGGCCGGAAATCGGGTCGCCCTCGGCGTTCAAGAGGTACTTTCGTCCCCCGGTGCGGAAATAAACGTGATTTTGCGTGTCCGCTCCCGGATGCGTGGGCGTGACAAGCGTGATTTTGGCCGAAGCAATGGAAGCCTCTTCCCGCCACGGCGAATGAAAGCTCGAATCCGAGAACCAGCAGTAGCGTCCCTCGACCTGGCCGGCCAACCACTGCCGCCGGGCCACCAGGGGCGCCAATTCCACTTCCACGGCAGCGAGCCGCTCGAGATCCTCTTCACCGGCCAGCGCCGCCTCTTCCAGCGACCGGAGTTCCGCCCGTTCGGCCTGGAGCGGGGCAATCGTCATTCCCAGTTCGGCAAGCTCGAACCGGGCCGACTCCTGCGCTTCCCGGGCCGCCAGGTCGACGGCGTCGTTCGAGGCAAAAAGCCGTCCGTTGATTTCGATGCGATAGCCGGAGAGTCGCCAACCGCTCGCTCCTCGACCGGCGAAACCGATTCGTGCAATGTCGGAAACCTGGACGCCGGCCAGAAGTTGCGGCGTCGCTTGCAGGGCATCCTGCCCCGCTTCGGCGACGGCCGAGAAGGTGAACGTGGCGCTAGTGCCGGCCGGCACGCCGCCGGTCACCGTGGCTTCCTGCGGAATCGCGCCGAAAGGCGCCGGCTCCGACTCCGCGCGGCCCACCGGATGGAGCCAGAACGGGAATCCCAGGCCCAGGTCCAAGGCCACGGGCTCCGAGAGGTCGTCCCCCTCGGCCCCCACGTCGATTTGGACCGCGAGCGTGTCGATCCGCTCGGCCGGTTCGGCGTCGACGTCCAAGAAGAAGTCAGCCCGGGCCGGCGACCACGTCATCGCCAAGCCAACGAGTGCGGTCAGTGTCATCGCCAGTAGGGTGTGTCTCATGACGTCAGCCTTTCTGTGGGGAGCTTTTAGTTCGTTGAATGCGTGAGGACTTCGTTTTCACTGGCCGGACGGAAACGCGCTGGTTTCGTCCGCTCAACCTGTGAATTGCCGTGGGGGCGGCCGAGCCGCCAGAATTCTTCCAGAAAACCGTAATGCTTCCGCCGCATGAAGCAGAAGCCGCACAACTTGTTTCCAAGCAACAACTTACAAACGGTCCCTCAGGGGAGGGGGCTTTCGACACTTCCTGGGTATGGATACACTGATATCAGTCATTCCCGGAATTCACATGACTGTTGGTCCCGGAAATTAAATGACTGTTGGTTTGGCAGTTGTACTGCCGAACCGCGGCGCGCCTGCCGGCGGTAGCCATCCGGCGAACGCTCTCGCGATGAGACTTTCCCATGGCCGATGACGACCAAGAGTGGCGAAAGTGGGTCGAGGGTCTGGTGGAAGGCGACGAGCAGGTCGCCGGTGAGTTTTGGGACCAGTATGGCGCCCGTCTCCAAGGGCTCGCGGCCCGGCACTTGACGACCAGGCTCTACCGAAGGGAAGGGCCAGACGACGTCGTGCAATCCGTCTGCCGCACGTTTTTCCGTCGTGCCCGGGTCGGCCAGTTCGAGCTCAGCGACAGCGAAAGTCTCTGGCGGCTGCTTTGCGCGATCACGGTCACCAAAGTCCGCCTGAAGGCGCGGTTCCACGGTCGCCAGAAGCGCCGGTTCCATCGGGAGAAACAACTGGACGAAAGCGGCCCCGGCATGGCCGATTTTGGGGCCCCGGAGCCGACCCCGGCCGAAGCGGTCGAGTTTGCCGACCAGCTAGAGCAATTAATGGCCGACCTCGACGAAGAGGAACGACGACTCGTCGAGCTCAAGCTCCAGCAGGCCACCAGTCTGGAAATTGCCGAACAACTGGGCTGCTCGGAGCGGACCGTTCGGCGCATCCTCAAGCGGGTCGAGTCGCGATGGCGGCGGGTCTTGGAGCAATCGTAGCACTCGCGGGTTCGAGCCTATAGCGGGCTCATTCCGATTTCCGCCTGCCGGCTCCCCATCTCGCCGGCAGATGGCCCGGCCCTTTCCAGCGCTTCGAGCACGTGGCTTTCCTTCAAGATGCCGTCCATGATGATCACGTTCTCGTCCGATGCACCTGCCGGCCAGATCGCCAGCACCGGGATCGTTTGACGTTGCAGATCCTCGGTCAACATCTTCTTGATCGTGGGGGAAGGGTCGGTCCAGTCGGCGATCATCGGGACCACGCGGTTTTTCCTGACGAGTTCGTTCACCCGCTTGGTGTCGATGGCCCAGGCGAGGTTCCACTTGCAGTTGGGGCACCAGTCGGCCGTGAAATCAACCATCACGGTCTTGCCTTCCTTGCGTGCCTCGGCCAAGGCCTGGCGCGAGAATGTTTCCCAGGGCAGCTTCAGGTCTTCGATCAGGACGGTAAAAGCGAAGATGCCCACCAGGCCCGCGGTGGCCGCGCCGCCGATCCAGGCGGCCTTTCGCTTCGACGCCGGCGCGGTGAGCGGCGTGCGGCCGATCAGCCAGCAGGCGAACCAGAGGCCGACCAGCAGCGTCAGGGTGGGGATGAAGTACCGCTCGCTCATCGTCGTGAACAGGTAGACCACGGTTCCCAAGAGCAGGAAGGCCATGACCTGCTTGAGCGTCTCCATCCAGGTGCCCGGTTTGGGGAGAAAACGAATCAGCTCGGGCAGAGCGCCCACGATCAGGTACGGTGCAGCCATGCCGAGACCGACGGTGGAGAAGATCAAGTAGGATACGTGGGCAGGCTGTTTGAGCGTAAACCCGAAGACGTATCCCAGAAACGGGCCGGTGCACGGTGTGGCGAGGATGGTCGTGAAAACGCCTTTGAAAAAAGCGCCCACGGCGCCTTCCTTCACCTGCAACTGGCCAGCGGCGCTACTGCCCACGAAACCGGGAATGGGGATCTCCCAAACGCCGAGGAAACTTAGCGCCATGACGAAGACCAGCGCGGTCAAGGTCACCTTGAACCACGTGTAGGTAAACTGCTCGCCCCAGGCGAGACTGAACGACGCCGACAGGGTGGCCAGGATGAGAAAGACCAGCATCAGGCCGGCCGAATACCAGAGATTCAACACGAAGACCTGGCCCCGGCTTTGGCCCCCCTGCTCGACAAACGTCAGGAGCTTCAGGCTGAGCACCGGCAGGACACAGGGCATCAAGTTGAGAATCAACCCGCCGAAGAAGGCGGCGATGAGCATCGCGGCGAGCCCTGCCGTCGCAGGGGACTGGGAGGCCCCCGCCTCGGCCGTCGCCATTTCCGGCACGGCGAAGCCCGGCCCGAGAACGGCCGTGAAGGGGAATTCCCGCGGCGGGATGCAGGCATTGGCGTCGCACGCCTGGGCCCTGACCACTCCTTCGATGCTGATCGCGGCCGGTTCCAGCCAATTGACCAGCTCGATCGGTGCGTACCAGGTGACGCTCCCGTGATGGCTTTCGACCACGACGCCGGGAAAGACGGATTCCGTATTCTTCTCCGGCGGATCGATCGGCCGAAAGTCTCCCGCAAGCCCGTAGACGTCGGAGGGCCTTACGCTGATCGTGGTCGGCACCGGGCCACCGGGACCCTGGGTGATCGAATAGATGTGCCAGCCCAGCTTGATCGTGGCCGTAATGAACAGTCGGGCGGGCTGATCCGCCGCGGGGGCGCTAAAATGCGCCGCAACGGAGACAACCGGCTCACCCGACGCTCCGAACCCGCCACCGAACCCGCCGGAACCGCCGCCGAACGGCTCGCCCGCGAATTGTGCCAGAACAGGGACGGCCGAAATCAGCATCCCCGCCAAAACGGCGGCCGACCCCAGAAAACAGTGATACACTCTCCGCATGGCTCCCTCATCTACTGGCCGAGATTCTACGTTACGAATCGCCCTACTCTATTGTTCCGACCGGCTGCGGGCAAATCATTCCCGGAATCTACCGTCCGGCCAAATGCTCTAAACGGGTGATGATTTCATCCAGGCGCGGCGGGATTGCCTCGTGATTGTCGAAAACCCTCCGCTGGCGGTAGATCCAGTCGATCCAGTTCAGCCCGGCCATTAGCACCGTGCTTTGGTCGAATGCCGAGATCAGCGGCAGCTCAGCCTCTGAAAGCGGGCGGACCGAGCCGTAGGCGTCGAGCCCCACCTGCCAGCGACGTCGGTCGTCGCAGGCCATGCTCCCCAGCAGGCGGGCGACGTCGGTGGCCACGTGATCCGTTGCCATCGACCCGAAATCGATCAGGCCGCTCACTCTGTCCTCTTCGAAGAAGACGTGATCGTGCCACACGTCGCGAATGCACGGTTGAAGGGAGACCCGGCAATCGACGGAAGCCTTCAGCAGCCCGAGCACGCTTCCCGCGGCCTCGCGGACGAGCGGGAAAAGCCTTGCTGCCCGCTCCTCCACCTCGGGCCAGTACCCGGGCTCGACCGATTCGATCAACCGATCCAGGTCGCCGGCGACCCATTTTTGAAGTTGTTGGAGCCGGCCGTGCATACCGGGCGAAGGGCTTTCGGGCGGGTCCGGAAGAGGAAACAACCGGGCCGCCCGATGAAACCGGGCCAGCGCCGTCATCGCCGCGGTGAGCTTTTCGTCCGTTGGGTTCTTGCGGAAGCCGGCCTCGCCGGGCATCCAGGGGGCCAATTCCCAAAAGTGGCCCCCGTGACGGACATATCCCTTTTGTCGCCGCGTCGCCAGCGGCAGGGGAAGCAGATCGAACCCCTCACGGACGACGTGCCACAGCACCGCCTGGATGAACTCGAGTCGCTCGGCCGACGGGTGTCCGCGGGGCCACCTGCGCAGGCAGAGCAATCCGGCTCGGGTCTTCACCCGCCAGAAAAGGGCCCCGCTGAACCCGCCAGCCGAGCCAAGAAACTCAACCTCCGTGGAGCGGCACTCCTCCGGGTAGGCCGCCAGCACGCTGAGGGGTTCCAGTTCGACCGTCATGGGATGATCCCCGCGATCGGACGATCCTCATAACCGTTCAAGGCCCTACGCTCAAGGGGCCGGGCGAGAAACGACCGCGATTATCGGTACTACCGTGCTCTAAAGGTGATCGGCCAGTGCCGCACGCCAAGTTCGCATTCTAGCGGACGGGCACCTGAAAAGGAGAGGGTTTCCCACTCCCCGTACCATTTTGGCAAAGTGGGGTATATTTGACGAGGCACCAGCAGCCTTCGCCGCAACCTCCAGCGGCGTTATCTCGAGCGGCTGGCGAACCTGGCCATGGGAAACACGGCCGCGCCCGAGGACTGCCAAACGCTGGCCTACGCCGAGCTTCAGGCGCTCGAAGCCCGCATCAAAACCTTGCTCGCCGGGAAGGCCCAGCTCGACGCCTACACGCGGGCTCATCTGGAGGAAAGCGTCTCGCGGATCAGAAAGGTTCTGGAAGCCCGGCTGCAACTCTCCGGCCCGTAGTGCCTCGGCTTTCTCGGAAAACTCGTTCGTTTGTCACGGCCAGGGTGGCATGCCCTCGCGAAGCGTGGGCATGTGCCCGACAGACAAACATGGCGACGCAAGCGACGCCATGCCACCCGGAAACAAGGTCTTCCGACACAGCCAGTGTCGTTCGAATTTGCGGAATGGCTGGCGGCTGGGCGCAGCGAAGCCCCAGGGCGTGACCATCCCACGGCTTTCCCCCCAAACCGGGCTTTGCGTTCGCCCCAGGGACCGGATATCTTAGGGGTGGCCGGAGAATAGCGAGGGGACTGTCCCGATTTTCCCGTAGGGAAAATGGGACTGTCCCCCTCCGAAACCCGCGGAGAACGCAAGGTGAAACTGGTTCTGGCCATCATTCAGC
>JBDRTC010000939.1:0-2858 GCA_043824335.1 Planctomycetota bacterium
GAACACGATCCCGGGCATGGTTCCCAGCCCCCTGCGTTTCCCCCAGGGGTGCAAGTTCCATCCCCGCTGCCCCTTCAGGCAGTCGATCTGCGAGAGCGAGGAGCCGGAGCTTCGTGAGATCCGCCCCGGGCACCAGGCCCGCTGTCACTTTGCCGGCGAGTTGAAGATATGAACGACGTCCTGCTCCGTGTGGTCAACCTGAAGAAGTACTTCCCGATCCGCAAGGGGATTCTCTCGCGGGTCGTGGCCCACGTTCAGGCCGTCGACGACGTGAGCTTCGAGATCCGCAAAGGGGAAACCCTGGGACTGGTCGGCGAGTCGGGCTGCGGAAAGACCACGGCCGGCCGCACCCTGCTCCGTCTCCTGGAGCCCACGGCCGGACGCGTCGAGTTCGATCGACGAGACGTCACGGCCAGCCCCAGGTCCGAGCTGCGCGAGCTCAGGCGGAACATGCAGATCGTCTTCCAGGACCCCTTCGGCTCGCTCAACCCTCGCATGACCATCCGGAGCATCGTCGAGGAGGGGCTGATCGTCCACCGGATCGGCGATCGGCAAGCGCGCCTGGATCGCGTCCGGCAAACGCTCGAGGAGGTGGGGCTCGATCCGACCTACATCAATCGCTATCCCCACGAGTTTTCCGGCGGGCAGCGCCAGCGCATCTGCGTCGCCCGGGCCTTGGCCCTGAACCCCCGCTTCATGGTGCTCGACGAGCCGATCTCGGCCCTGGACGTCTCGATCCAGTCGCAGATCATCAACCTCCTGGTGAAGCTGCGGGAAGACTACGAGCTGACGTACCTGTTCATCTCGCACGACCTGTCGGTCGTTCAGTACATTTCCGATCGAGTGGCGGTGATGTACCTGGGCGAGATCGTCGAGACGGCTTCGAGCGAGGATCTGTACGGCAACCCGCTGCACCCGTATACCAAAGCGTTGCTCTCCTCGATCCCCACGATGGAGCCTTCGAAGCATCGCGACCGGATCGTGCTCGAGGGCGACGTGCCCAGCCCGATCAACCCCCCCTCCGGCTGCCGCTTTCATCCACGGTGCCCCCTGGCCATGGAAGTCTGCAAGCGCGAGGTCCCCCGCCAGTTGAATCTCGACGGCCACCTGGTCCGCTGTCACGCGGTGGAAAAGGAGCTGAAGGAAACGGGCGACTCCGGAGCCTTGAAGTAGGGCCATCGGGTGGCGAGCCCAAGTTGCGCAGTTTTGGCTCGAGAATTCTGCAACTGACGGGTTGACCTGACCGCATACGGCCAATTAGTTTCTGTTGCGGAAAGTCGGGTGCCATGCCCTCGCTTGCGTGGGCATGTTTCCCAATACCGGAGAAATCGGCACGTGGCCAAACGAGTTTGATTGCCCACCCTCAGGAAACACACGCATGCAATTCCGATGGACTTTCCTTCTTGCGGCCTTTGCCGTGGTAACCGGGTGCGGTAGCGCGGCGTCGGACACGGAGCCCGAGCTGCCGGCTCCCGAGAGCGTGTCGGCCCCCGACGATCTTGCGACGGTTCCCCCGGCCGCGGACGACTGGCCGGGGTGGCGTGGGCCTCACTTCGACAACGTCGCCGCCGCGCCGCAAGACCCGCCCCTCCGGTGGAGTGAAACGGAAAACGTGATCTGGAAGGCCCAGGTGCCCGGCCGGGGGCACGGGTCGCCTTGTCTCTGGGGTGAGCGCATCCTGCTTCCCACCGCGGACGATGAGACCGAAGTGCAGTACCTCCTCTGCTACGACCGGGCCGGCGGCAACAAGCTCTGGCAAACGGAGGTCCATCGCGGCGGCTTCATGCGATCCAACGGAAAGGGGTCGCACGCCTCGTCGACGCTCCTGGCCGACGGGCTCTTGTACATGGTGGAGGACGGAGGCGAGGCCACCTGTTTCGACGCCGCCACGGGCGCCGTGATCTGGCAGGCGGAGCTGGACGGCAACTTCAGCTCCTCGCCCGTTTTGGCCGGCGGGCACGTCTACATCGTCAACGAAGCCGGCGTGGCGTACGTCTTCAAGGCCGGACGCAACTTCGAGCTGGTGGCCCAAAACGACCTGGGCGACGGCGGGTTCGCCACCCCTGCCGTTTGCGGAGGACGAATCTACCTGCGGACACTACACCACCTGTATTGTCTGGGAAAACCGGCCAAGTGACAAAACACGAGGCCGGTCAAAAGAACCATCCGAGGATTGCACCGAGGACAACGTGAAAGGCGAAGAAAAGCCCTGAGGCGATTGCCGCCGGCTTCAGTTTCAGGCGCCCGTAGAGCATCAGCATGATCCCGCTGAAAATGAAGAGCGGTACAACGATCAAGTGTCCCAGCAGCCAGATTGGGAGCAGATTGCAGAGGCAGTATGCCCCGGCGATCCCGAGACTGACCAACACGACTTGCAGAGCCTTGGGCCGGCGGTCCCGTCCAAAAATCAACACAAGCGCGATCAGGATTGCGGTGTCGAGGACAAACGTGGCAAACGTGGCAAACATCCGGCCGTCTCGTTCCCTTCGGAGAGGAGAAAAGTGCCCCGGCCCCGTTTCCAGCGGCCGGAGTTGCCATACGGCCCTCACCATACTGTAGTTCGCCGGCGGAAAGGCGGCAAGATCGGGGCGGACGTGGCATCGCCCAGTCGCTCCATTTACAATGGACCTCGACCAAGCCGAAGGCGCCCGGGACTTCTCAATCCCGGCTCCCGAAGAATCTCGCCGAGGACAGAATCGATGAATTGCCACGCCGGGCGCGCGATGCGCCGAGCGTTCCTGGCCGCTTGGCACGTTGCCGTGCTCGGGCTGCTGCTGGCCCCATGCGCCGGGCTTTACGGCGCCGAAATCGAGCGTGCGGCCGATGCCCCGAAACCGCATCCGCCCGAGGAAAGCCGC
>JBDRTC010000940.1:0-9764 GCA_043824335.1 Planctomycetota bacterium
ATACCATATCGCCATCCTCAGCCAAACGTCAGTTTTACCCCTTTAAGCGGGTCATTGCTAAAATAGGGTGCCACTGCTGGCTTGTCCAGCAGTGCCGTCCTGATTCTCCCGAAATTCACTGCTGGACAAGCCAGCAGTGGCACCCAAATCGCCGAAGGACTACTTTTTCAACCGGCTGCCTTCCATCCTACGCATCTTCTACGCCCGGGCAATCCGCACGGTTCGGGGTCATGCTTCGGCGGGGGGGCTGCCAGCAGCTTCAATAAGTAGGTCTAACTCCCCCTTTTTAACGGGCTGCTAGCATCGCTGCCGCGCCGTCGCTGCTCGTAAAGGTCGTAGAGGTCGAACAGGACTTCCCGCATGTTCCCCTGGTGTAAGTGAAACCGTTTCTCGACCTCCCCGGGCCCGATCGGCGAATCGGCTTCCCGAAGAAGCTCGTCGACGATCCGCCGGGCCAGCGCCAGCCCGGCCGTGGTGCGAAACAGGTCGGGAAGTCCCATCGACCGGTGCGAGGTGACCACGAGCCCCAGACCCCGCCGGCGACACAACCGCAACAGGGCCAGCCGGCGCCACCATGCAAGCTGCTCGTAGCCGTCGACCAGGATGACCGTTCCGGCGCCAAGCTCCGGCATGCGGCGAAGGCCGGGCGGCAAGCGGCGCTCTTGGTCGTGCAGCTCGATCAAGAGCGTGTTGCGGCCCGTCTCTTCGATGGCCCGGATGAGTGTAGCCACCAGCGCCGACTTGCCGGTTCCGTGCGGACCGACGATCTGGCCCCGCCAGCCGTTTTCCGCCAACCGCTCCACCAGCCCGAGAGCACTCCGGCCTTGCGGAAAGCAATACCCGATGGCCCCGGGCCGCACGCGGCCGGTTGAGAACGGATTTGCGGCCGATTCCGGGTCAGACCCTTGGGTCACGCCTTCCACGCTTTCACCGCCGGGACCTGGCCCAGTTGGAAGGGCAATTCTCCCACCACTTCCCGGTCCCGCGTCAAGAACACGCGAACCCGCACGCACCAGCGGAGCTTGACGATCACACCCTGGTAGCTCAGGGGGCTCTGGGGGAGCTTGGTGGAGAAGCGCCCCGGGTAGCGGGGGTCGATCCAGTCGCCGTCTTCGACCGACAGGGCCCGGAAATCGTGAACCGCCAGGTCCTCGTCCCCCTTGCCTTCGCTGTGCCAAAGGACCGAAACCTCCACGCCCTTGATCTCCTCGCGCCGGACCGACTCCAGCCGGTATTCGCCGGAAAGCGTCCCGCCGGGCCGGTGGGCGCGGCCGTTGCCGTCGAAGCGAATTCTGACCGTCGGCTCGTTCATGCCTCGCCTTTTCCGTTGCGCCCCGGGTGGACGATCAGGCGGAAAAACCGCTCGAAGTCGGGCCAACGCGAGGGGCTGCCGCGGACGAGTATCTTCCAGGCGACTTCATTGTGCCCCGACTTGAACGAGTGCATCGCCCCGGCCGGGATGGTCACCTCGCACTCGGTTTCAAAAGGCGCCCCGCCGGCAACCTCGATCTGTTCGCGCCGGACGAGGGGCTTCTGGTACACGCGTTGGGTCTCCGTGCGCGTGTCGGTTCCCTGGCGATACGTCGTCTCTTCGTCGCACACCAGGAGCAGCTCCAGCCAGTTCATTTTCAGCCGACCCGTCTGCGAGAGAAACACTCGGCATCGCTCGTCCGGATAAAGCGGCTGCTCGGAGATCTCCACCAGCGTGGGGCCGACGCCGGTGGTGACCACCAGTTGTCGCACGAAGAAAACGATCAACCCGATCCCGATCAACACAAATGGGCTTATGAAGAAGGTGAGGAACCAGTTGGGGGCGCCCTCCAGGAAGCTCCCGATCACGATCACCACAAAGACCGACACGATGCCGTTCCACAGCAGGCAGACGACGAGCCAAACGAACAGCGCCCCTGCAAGCGATCCGGCCACGGGCAGCCGGAAGGCCAGCTTGGTGCCGGGGCTGTCGGTGACGTTCGCGGCGACGGGAACGTAAGGGAAATCGGCCGCGGCTCCGCCGTTTGAGGCCAGACCGCCGATCGCGGCCGCTTGTCGAACCAGCGCCGCCCGGCGCTCGGTCGACTTCCCCCAAGTGAAAATCCTCAGGATCAGTCCGCCCCCGCCGATCAAGAGGAAAGAGATCGGCACGAGAAACGAAAGCCACACCCACCAGCTCGATCCCCGCACGAGCACGGCTTCTTTCGGATCGGACGGATTGTAGTAGACGACGTATTGCTCGCCGCCTGCAAAATCTTCCAGGGTGGCCTGGGCGTCGTCTTGTCCGGTCGAGTAGCCGCCGTCGCGGATCGTGTGGATGTTGTAGGTCCAGATCCGGTAGGTCTCTCCGTCGACCTGGTACTCGATCTGCACTTCCGGCCGGTAGAGCGCTCGGTCGTCGCCCGGGTTCTCGCCGATGCGCGTTTGGCGAACGGTGCAGGTTTCCGCGGCGAAGTCGTGATTCGCCCTCCACTCGGGAACCGCAAAGGTGGCGAGCATCACCCCCAGGCCTCCCAAGCCGAGCAGGAGCAAGACGGCAAAGAACACGGCTTCCCCGGCCGTGCCGAGCTTTTCGGAGCCGGTTCGGCGATTGCCGCGCTTCTTCTGGTAGAATCGAAAGCTGCGAGCCAAGTGGATCTCTCCGCGGGGATCTGCGCTCTTTGGGTCGAAGCCGGGGGCCGGTTCGAGAACCTTAATCGTCGTCGGAGAGAAGCACTCCTTGGTGTTGCGACCGCCTTCGGGTGGAATGCCGAGATTCGCCGATCCGTTTTGGCGAGTTACCGCTCAGCGGCCGGCGCGAGTTGGCCCAGTTGTCTCTCGGGGACCGCCGCCTGCCGGCGCCGGTCGCGATGGAAGCCGATCCCTTCCAACGCCTTGTACACCTCATCGAGTGTCTTCTCGCCAAAATTGGAAATGCTCAACAGATCGTCACGCGTGCAATTCAACAGATCCAGGACCGTGAAAATGCCTCGCTCTTCCAGGCAGTTCGTCGTGCGGACCGACAGGCCGATCTCGGCCGTGCTCATCTCCAGCTTGTCATGCAAATCCTTCGCTTGGGTATCGACCGTGCTCAGAGGAATACGCGTGCCCATGGGTTCCCTCCCAATCAGTTCCGTCCGGGTCTTGCGATCGTACGCCGACCGCGAATCCACACCGCCAACGATCCGGCAGTATACCACTTTCGGTGATTTTGGATAGGACTTTTCCTGGGTTTTCGGCCCAATTCGCCGTTTTTTGGCCCCCCGCGCCGGTGCCCCGGAAAGCCTGTCGGGTAACACGAAATCGTGGGTATCCGTAGTAAATTATGGGGGTACTGCCATGCAGAGATCGAACACCGTATACTGAGCGGAGGCTGGAAGGGAATCCCTCGGGAGCGGGCCGGGGTTCCGCGGATTTCTGCAAAGCGGCCGGCTTGGTGGAACGCGACGAAGGAAGGCGACCTTGCAAGGCATACTCCAAGGGCTCACTCCCGCCCAACGCGAGGCGGTCGAGCACGTCGAAGGCCCTCTGTTGATCCTTGCCGGCCCAGGCAGCGGCAAGACCCGGGTGGTGACGCACCGGATCGCCCGCCTGCTCGAAAAGGGGGTCCACCCCGGCGAGATCCTGGCCCTGACGTTCACCAACAAGGCGGCCGAGGAGATGCGGGCCCGGCTGGAGCGGCTCGCCCCGAATCGGCAGGTCTGGGTGGGAACGTACCACCGGTTCGCCGCCAGGCTCCTGCGGCGATATGCACCCCTGGTGGGGCTCGAGGAAAACTACACGATCTACGATGCGGAGGAGAGCGCCCGGGCCCTGCGTCGGGCAGTTCGGCGGCTCAAGGTCGACCTGGGCCACTTCACGCCGGAGTCGGTCGCCGCGGCCGTCAGTTGGGCGAAGAACAATCTCATCACGCCCGAGGAGTACCAGTCCCGGCCCGGCCATCCTTTGGGGAGCGTCGTGCTGCGGGTCTATCCGGCCTACCAGGCCGACCTGGCCAGGTCGAACGCCGCCGATTTCGACGACCTCCTCCTGCACGTGGCCACGATCCTCCGCGAGAGTCCCGAGGTGCGTCGGGCGCTGGACGAGCGCTACCGGTTCGTGCTCGTCGACGAGTACCAGGACACGAACTTCGCCCAGTACGCCATCGCCAGGTCGCTCTCGATCGATCACCCGAACCTGGCGGTCACCGGCGATCCCGATCAGTCGATCTACGGGTGGCGGGGCGCCAATCTGAAGAACATCCTGGAGTTCGAGAAGGACTTTCCCGACGTCCGCGTGGTCCGCCTGGAGAGAAACTACCGCAGCACGAAGCGGATTCTGCGAGTGGCGGCCCAGTTGATCGCCCACAACGTCAAGCGGAAGAAAAAGGACCTCTACACCGAGAACGGCCAGGGGCCGCCGGTCCGGTTGATTACCTTTGCCGACCAAAAAGACGAAGCCCAGAGCATTGCCGCCCGGATCGCCCGGGAGGTCCACGCCGGGCACCGCCGGCCGAGGGATTATGCGATTTTCTATCGGGTCAACGCCTTGAGCCGCGCGTTCGAGTTCGCCCTTCGCGAGCAAGGCTTGCCCTACCAGATGATCCACGGCCAGGAGTTTTTCCGCCGCAAGGAGATCAAGGACGTCCTCGGCTACCTGCTGTTGGTCAACAATCCGCGGGACGACATGGCGCTGTTGCGCGTGATCAACGCGCCGGCGCGCGGGATCGGCAAGACAACGATCGAGCGCCTCTCCGCCCACGCCGCCCGGCGGGGCCTGACCCTGCTGGAGGCTGCCAGGGAGGGCCGGCACGTCGAGTTGCTCAGCAAGCGGGCGGCCGGCCTGGTGGCGAAGTTCGTCGGCGTGTTCGACCGATTAGCGGAGGTGGCCGACGCGCCGGTCGAGGAAATCCTGGGGCACGTGCTCACGGCCTCCGAGTACCAGAAGCGTTTGGAAAAGTCGGACCGCGAAGAGGACCAGGAGCGGCTGGCCAACATCGAGGAGCTGCTCACCGTGGCGCGCGAGTTCGACGAGCACGAACCGGGCCCGCGGCGCCTCGAGGAATTCCTGGAGGAAACGGCCCTGGTGGGCGACACCGACGACTGGGAGCCCGAGAACGATCGCGTCACCCTGATGACGCTCCACGCCTCCAAGGGCCTCGAGTTCCCCGTGGTCTTTCTCGTGGCCGCCGAGGAAGGGCTCCTGCCGCACGAAAGGAGCCGCCAGCACGACGACCAAATGGAAGAGGAGCGCCGCTTGATGTTCGTGGGCATCACGCGGGCAAAGCAGGAGCTAGAGATCAGCAGGGCCGGCTATCGCGACTTCCGCGGCCAGCGGAAAATGACGGTCCCCAGCCGCTTCCTCATGGAGTTGCCGCGGGGAGAGATGGAGGTTCTTGACCAAGAAGACCAGGCCGCCGCCGCGCCCTCCTGGGCGGAGCCGCCGTTCGAGGCCCCCATCCGCCGGGCCCCTGCCGTGCCCGCCGAGGCGCGCACGGCCACGGCCCTCCACTTGGTGACGGCGGCCGAGCTGGCCGGCAGGAGCCCCTTGCCGACGCCGGCCCCCGACCAGTTTCACCAGGGCATGCTGGTTCGCCATCCCCAGTACGGGCTGGGCCGCGTGGTCGCCCTGAGCGGAAGCGGCCCGGGACGCAAAGCAACCGTCGACTTCGCCTCCCGGGCCGGCCAAAAAAAGTTCGTGATTGCAGATAGCCCCCTGCGACCGGTGAAAAAGTGACGAGCCTCGCTTTCCAGGAGGATTAGGGATGACCGACCAGTCCGCTTTGTCCCCGGAGCAACCGCCCCAGCCGCGCTGGCAGCCGCTCTCGGCCATTGATCGGCGCGTGGCCGGGGTGCTGATCGAAAAGGCCAAGACCACGCCCAATGCATATCCCTTGTCGCTCAACGCCATCGTGACGGCGTCGAACCAGAAGAGCAACCGTTCGCCGGTGATGGACCTGGACCCCGACGACGTGGAGGAGTCGCTCGAACGGCTGCGGCACCTCGGGGCGATGGGACTGATCGAGGGCTACGGCCGCGTGTCGAAGTACCGGCACTATCTGTACGATTGGCTCGGGGTCGACAAAGTCGAGATCGCCGTCATGGCCGAATTGCTCTTGCGCGGGACCCAAACGATAGGGGAGCTGCGAGGCCGCGCCTCGCGCATGGAGCCGATCGGCGATCTCGGCGACTTGCGGCCGGTGCTGGAGTCGCTGAAGTCCAAGGGCCTCGTGATCCCGTTGACGCCCGAAGGGCGCGGGCACATCGTCACGCACGCGTTGTATCTGCCGAACGAGTTGGAGCGGGTCAAGGCCCAATACGGGGGCGTTGGGGCGGCGCCCGCCGCCGATCGCTCGCACGCCCCGGTCCAATCGCCCCCGCCCACCGCCGGGCCGACACCTGTTATTTCAGCGCCGATCTCCGCCCCGACGGCCTCGCCCGTGCAGGCCCCGGTAGCCTCGACGACCGGCATGGAATCGGAAGTCGCGGAATCGCTCCAGAGCGAACTCGAGGAACTTCGGTCGCAGCTTGCCCAGTTGCGGAGCGATTTCGAGGACCTCTCGGCCGTGGTCCAGCGGACCCAGGACGAGTTCCAGAGCCTGCGCGACGCACTCGGCGGCTGACGACTGGACCGTTTCCACAGGCGGGGCCACTCACAATCGACACGAAGGGACGGGCCGTTGAGCATTCTGGTGATCAACGCGGGCTCCAGCAGCGTGAAGTTCGGGCTGTTCGACTTCGACACTCTCGAACCCGTGGCCCGGGGGCTGTTGGATTGGGCGGGCGGAGATCGTCGGGCGACCGTCACGCTCGAGCCGCGCGAGGGTGATGCGATCCGCAAAGAGCTTGACGTGCCCGATTACCGCACCGGAGTCGTCCGAGCCCTGGAGATGCTCCGCGGATCGGGGATCGTCGCGGGCGGCGAGGCCGAGATTCGGGCCGTGGGACACCGGTTGATCCACGGGGGCGAGGAGATCCGCGAGCCCGTGCGGATCGACGCCGGGATGAAGAAAACGATCGGCCGGTACGCCCACCTGGCGCCGCTTCACATTCCGCCCGGCTTGGAGGCCATCGAGGCGACTGAAGCCGCACTGCCCGGCGTGCCCCAAGTGGGCCTTTTCGATACGGCCTTCTTCGCCGATGTCCCCCCGTGTGCGTACCTGTATCCGGTTCCCTACCACTGGTACGAGCAGTGGGGCATCCGCCGGTTCGGCTTCCACGGCACGAGCCACTCGTACTGCACCGATCGGGCGGCGGAAATGCTCCAAAAGGACAAACGCGAGTTGCGGCTGGTCATCTGCCACCTCGGCCAAGGCAGCTCGGCAACCGCCGTGCGGAACGGGGTGGCCGTCACCAACACCATGGGATTCACGCCCCTGGAAGGGCTGATGATGGGCACGCGCTCGGGCACGGTCGACCCGGGGATCCTCATCTACGTGCAACGCGAGCACGGGCTCAGCGCCGCGGAACTCGACGAGATTCTGCACAAACAGTCGGGCCTGTTGGGTCTCTCCGGCGTTTCGTCGGACTTCCGCCAGGTCGAAGCGGCCGCCCAGGCAGGGAATCGCCGGGCCCAACTGGCGATGGACGTCTACGCCTACCGCGTCCGGGAGACGATCGGGGCCTTGGCGGTCACGCTCGGCGGAATGGATGCGCTGGTCTTCACCGGCGGCATCGGGGAGAACTCCGTGGGGCTCCGCTCGGAGGTTTGCCGAGGGCTCGAGGTCTTGGGAGTTCACCTCCACGAGAAACGCAACGAACACTGCCGGCCGGATAGCGACGTGGCCGCCGGCAATTCGCCCGCCCGAGTCCTGCTCATCCATACCCGGGAGGATCTCATGATCGCACGAGAAGCCCGGCGCCTGGTGCTGGATGCCCGAAAGAAGGGGTAGGAGCCCGGTGAAAAAGTTGTTCCTCGGCGATTTTGGGTGCCACTGCTGGCTTGTCCAGCAGTGATTTTCGGGAGAATTTGGACAGCACTGCTGGACAAGCCAGCAGTGGCACCCTTTTTCAACGGGCTGTCACCGAAAAGCCGAACTGGGGGCCGCCGACCGGAAGGGGGTCTCTACGGCTTCTCCCCGGAACTGGAGGGAAGCCCCGTGCCGCCCGCCTTCTTCGCGAGCGGCTCGGTCCGGCCGTCTTGCTTGGAGAGGGCGTCGTGGATTTCCTTGCGATGCACGGGTACGCTCCTGGGAGCGTCGATTCCCAGCCGGACGGTCCCGCCCCGGATCGCAACCACCGTGATCACGATCTGATCGCCAATGACGATCTGTTCGTTCAGTTTCCTGGAGAGAATCAGCATCTTCCTGTGCTCGCACGGTGAACAAAAGCTCTACCGACTACCTCTATTCTACCCACACTTGGTGGCCCGGCGCCAAGAATCTCCACGGTCGGCACATTCCTTCCTTGAAAGCGTCGTTGGGCCGCGGGGACGAATTCGCATGAGGCTGCTCAGGTAAACTGTTTATCTGCCGTTGGTTAGGTGTACTATCCTCTTGCCGGAGCCACTCTTGCGTTGCACCACATTCAAGCTGGTCAAGACACGTCGTAGGTGGCACTCCAACCCTGCGAGTCCTTGGACGGCCGAGCAACCCCCCCACGAGTGTCAATAAGGCGTCGGCCGGAAATCACGCCAGAGCATGTGCTCAGACACCTGGGCTCGGCTCGATTGAGCCCGGATTCTTCACGGAGGTCGTAGCAAAGGTTTCCAGCCTGTGGCTGGGCAACACAGGCAAGATGCCTGTGCTACTGCTGCCCTCGGCCGAGGTGCGGCAGTACAACTGCCGCACCAACTGGAGCCAGCCACCCACAGATTCGAGTGGCTAACCGGGGAGCGACCGCGTTCGACTATCCGTGGCGGTCTGCTCCAGGGCCGTCCATTCTTGCCTGGCGCAATCGAACGCGTGGGCCGGGCAGTGCGAGCAGTCCCCCTTGCCACCCCCTTCTTCGGGCCGCACGACGTGCAGCCGGCGAACCTCGACCGTGGTTTCGGTCCCCGAGGGGTCGTAGGAGACGGTCTGCGAAACGGGCTCGTTCTCCACGGCGATCACCACGTACCACATCGCGCCGGCCTGATCCATGCTCTGACGGTTCAGGCCCTCGACCGTGGCCAGTGCCCGCTGGTAGGTCATCGTCGGTTCCTGCCCGCTTCCGCCCCGGGCCTTCCAGACGCAATTGGGCACGTCCAGCGGCGAGTCGGGCTCCCAGCCGGAGGGCCACCAGATGGCGGTCACTTTGTAGCCGAGCGGCGTACACAGCCGGGCCCCCCGCCACACCCGACCCAGACTGCCCGGCTCCGAAACCACGGCCCAGCTCCGCTCGTGCCGTCGTTCGGGCGATTCGTTGTGTGCGATGGCCTGGCGCACTGCCTCGAACAGCTCATCGGCCTCGGCGAGCACCTCCCGTGGGCTGCCGGGCTCGGGCGGCACGTCGTCCGGCGACGCCGGCTCCCAGCCTTCCGGAGTTTCAATGATCGACACCTGATACCGCGCCATGCGACACCCTCGCAAACAGGGGGACGGCTCCCCGGGAAATGGTAACAGCGTTGCCACGGGTCGGCAAGCGGAATCGTCAGCCCGGGGGCTCGCGTACCCTCATCGGCAGCCGCCATCCGCCCGGCCGGTCGCAAGAGTGGGTCGGCCTCCCCCTCCATGCCTGGGAGCGAAAAAGGGGGGGGATAGGGTCTAATTTGCCGGAACGGCCCGAAGGGTGCTGCGCACGAATCGGGCGCGCCCCCTATCAGGCCCGAAGCGAAAGAATGTGCCGCCCTACAGCTTCAGCGAGCTTCACGGGAACGGCATTGCCGATTTGTAAAGC
>JBDRTC010000941.1:0-2557 GCA_043824335.1 Planctomycetota bacterium
GCCGATGTCTCGGCGATGGTACGCATCGCCGACTTCCTTTCGCTGGCCGTGGTCGGGCACAACCTGACCAACACGGCCTCGCCGAGCGCGCCGCTGTCCCTCGGCGCGGGCGTGGCGATCTATCCCGTCAACGCGCTGCTGTTCGCCTTCGATCTGGTCACCGACTTCCAGACCAAGGCCGATCCGGCGCTGGAGTACCACGTCGGCGCCGAGTACCAGTTCCTGTTCGGTGAGGGCGGGGCCACGGCCCAGGCCTTCGCGCTCCGTGCCGGGTATTTCTTCGACGACCCGCACGACCGGCAGATGGTCTCGGCCGGTCTGGCCTACGTCAACCCCTCCGGCGCGATCGAGGCGAGCTTCCGTCAGGGCGTGGCGGGCAAGGGCACGGACAAGGACGACGACCAGGTGTTCTCGATCGCGCTCAAGCTCTTCATGTAGTTCTCAGTACACCTCGTCGAAGCCGATGTCGGGCGAGTCATCGCCGCCGTCGTCGTTCTCCCGCGGGTCGCCGTAGAAGTCGTGGGTCACGTCCTCGGGGTTGTAGGTCGACGGGTCGCCCTGGTCGAAGGGGATGTCCGTGCCGTCCACGGTCTCGGGCGCGCCCGTGTTCTCGCAGGGAGATCCCGACTGGATCCGGAAGTCGCCGGCCCCCGGGTTCACGAATTGCGGGGCCGCAGAAATGTTGCTGCGCCCCTGGGGGAACGTCCCTGAACCGTTGTTGACCCAGGCGAGGTCGCGGTTGTTGTTGGGGCCGCCGCCGCTGTCGTCGGAGTAGGCGGCGCCGGTGAAGAAGTCGTTGTTCCAGACGATCGCGGGAGCGATCTCGGAGTCGAACTCCCGTATTCCGTGATCGGCTCCGACGAAGATGTTGGATACGACCTCCAGGTTGAGCACTGGCCCCGACTCGTCGGTGTCGAGGGTCACGCAGCTGTTGGTGGCGCCGGCGTCGCTCCCGGAGATGGTGTTGTGGAAGACCCGGGGATGCAGGTTACCGTTCGACTGGTCGAGGAAGAAGTGCACGCCGCTGATCGTGTTCTCGCCGTTCGCGTTCTCGATGAAGTTATTGGCGATGAGGGGTGCTGCCTGCCAGATGCTGACGGCCAGGCCGTACTCGCTCTGTTGGAGGTTGCGGTTGGAGACGGTGCCGCCGCCGATGTAGTTGCTCTCGATCCGTGGAGTGGAGCCGGGATTTGAGATCTGGATTCCTACCAGGAAGTAGGCCGAGCCGAGATTGATCATGTTGTGCGTGATGGTCGGGCTGGCGCCGCCTTCGATGCGGAGCGCGGTGGAGTAGTAGTCGCCCCAGCCGTCGCCGGGATTCCAGTTGCCGAAGATGCGGCAGCCGTCGACGATCGTGTCGGATCCGGCGGATGATTCGACGTCGATGCCGTAGGGGTCGTTGACGGTGATGTTCGTCGGCCGGTTGCGCCAGTCTCTCGTCCAGTCCGCCGCGCTGAAGCCGCAGTACAGGCTGGTGGAGCCCGGGATGGTGAAACGGTCGTTGTAGTCGCCCTCGGCCACTATCACGCCGGTGTTAAAAGGATTTCGGTCCTCTGGGGGAAGAAGGTCGTTGACCAGTGCGTTAGCTCGAGCAAGGCCGCAGGCGATAGTTGCGCAGGGCTGCGTCTTGGTGCAGCAGGTTTCGTCCGGATCGGCGCAGTTGCCGCAATTTGCACCGCTTTCCGAAACATACACCGCGCTGTAGCCGCTGTTCGGTTCATTGATAGTGACAGACACTTCATTCCATGTGGCGATGGAGCCGTCATCGACTGTTAGCCGGATGGTCCACGTGCCGGCCAGCAGCCGCACGGTGGGTGTGGGCCCGCGGCCGATCTCTGCGCCGCCGATGGTCCACAGGTAGCTCAGCGGATCGCCGTCCGGGTCCGAGGAGTTGGAGCCGTCGAGCGCGACGTCGGTGTACGTGCCGGTCGCGGCGAGCACCAGACTCTGGCCGGGGTCGGCCGTGGGCGGACGATTCAGCGCCGTGGCCTTGGCCGTGTCCCAGTGGCTGCCTTCGCAGCCGTCGGGTAAGGGGACGCCGCAGCAGCCGTCGTCCACAGTCAGCCGCAGCACGTACACGCCCTTGACGTCGGGCATGAAGCTCGCGTTGGCCGAGCTGCGGCCGCTGATGTCGGTGACGTTCAGGCCGCTGCTCATCGGTTTGAGGTCGAACTGCCAGTCGTAGCACAGCGCGTTCCCGTCCGGGTCCGAACCAGAACCCGACATCTGGATCGGGGTGCCATAATCTTCGGCCTGGTCAGGTCCGGCGTCGGCCGTGGGAGCGCGGTTGGCGTCGATGCTCAGCACCAGCCCCTTGGTCGTGGACACGGGCTGCTGGTCGGTGACCTCGGCACTGAAGCTCACCGTTCCCGCCGAGCCCTGGGCCGGCGTGCCGGACAGCGCGCCGTTGCTCCCCAGGGACAGGCCGGCGGGGGCGAGGAAGCTGCCAACCTCGGACCAGGAGTATGCCGGCGTCCCTCCCGTGGCCTGCAGGGTGTGGCCGGGGTAGGCCACGCACTTGCGGCCTCGCGGCAGGTCGCCGCTCTCGGAGGTGATC
>JBDRTC010000942.1:0-7397 GCA_043824335.1 Planctomycetota bacterium
GCCACCTTGTGTAACCTGGGGAACCTCTCCTACGTCCTCGGCCGCAAGCTGGTTTGGGACGGCGTTAAGCAGGAAGTCGTGGGCGACGAGGCGGCCAACCGCATGCTCGGAAAGCCGCAGAGGCATCCGTATCATCTGTGAAGTAAGGGGTGAGGGGTGAGGGGCGAGGGGCGAGGAATGAGGGACGAAGGGTGGGATCAAGCACTCGTAGGGTGGGTCGAGGCACGAGACCCACGCGGTAGTGTCGAGGCGCGAGGATGGACGGCGAACCCGAAACGCCCGTCAACCCGTACCAGTCGCCGAGGTCCCACGCGGAGGACAACGCGGCGAGTCCGGAGAGAATCTACGGCTTGAGTCGTACGATCACGCACTCCAGTGACTTGAGAGAGACCTCCAGGCGCCCGGCCGTGACCGGGATCTCTTTTTCAGCCAGGACGTCGTGCCCGGTCAGCTTGGCCGGCTGTTCGAGGGCCGGCAGGTTGAAGGCGACGTCGGCGGAACACTCCTCTTGGCCCATGTTGGCCACGACGGCGATCATCCCTTTTCCCGGCCGGTTGTAGAGGCTCACCTTTACGCCCGGCGCGTCGGTGCGAACGTAGTCGCCGCTCTCCCAATAGGGGAGCCACTTCGCCTCGTTGCGTCCGAAGGCGTCCATGGCGTTCCACAGCTTCGACGACTCCTCCACGTCGCTCATGCTCGAGGGGCGGACCAAGACGTCGTGCAACAGCGCGGTCGAAACCACCTCGAACCGCTTGAAGGGCCCGCTCGCGTAGTGCAGAAGCTCGGCCGGCACGCCCCAGTTGTGGCCCATGAACTCCGTGCGAAAGGCGTCCAGCGGCAACACCTCCTGGGCGAACCCCTTGCGGGCGACGTTCTGCAACTGCTCGCCGTCCCAGTAGCCGGTCGCGAAAGCGAGCGTGGGTATTGTCATGCAGGTGGATTGGTGTACGTTCACCTGGCCTCGGGGATCGTGGGCTTTGACGATCGTGTAGATCCGTCGCATCATCGATCGGGTGTCGAAGATGGGGTACGTGGTCCCGACCGTGCCGTCGGGCCGGACGTACCCGCAGCCGTGCTTCTGGTTGGCGCAGCCCCAGGGCTCCGAGGTCCCGTCGAGGTAGACGCCGTCGATGCCGTACTCCTCGACGAGCTTCGCCAGGTGATGGGCGATGAAGTCCTGCCACACGCTGCGGTAGCAGACGATGTACGCCGTCTGGTCCGGCTCCGGCTGGTACTTCCGCTTGTATCCGCCCCGGCGGGGATCGACGAGGCACCGTTCGTGATACTCGTCCCATTCCGGGGCGATGGTGCTCATCTCGTAGCCGTGGTACAAGAGCAACTGGATGTTGCGGTCGTGGCACGCCTCGACCAGCTTGCGGAGTTCCTCACCGTGGGTCGTTTTCGGATAGGCCTGAATGTCGGTCCATTGCTCGTGAAAGCAAATCGTGCGGACGCCCAGTTCGGCGAGGCGGTCCAGCAAGCTGTCCTCCATGCCGTAGCGGCCCATGTGGCAGATGCGATAATCCCACACGTCGGGCCTTGGAGGTTTCACCGGCGTGGCCTGAAAGCCGAACGTGTACTCCAGCGCGTGGTCGATCGTCTGTGGCTCGGTAATCAGGTTGACCCGCAGGACCACGACGTCGCCCTCGCGTTGGATCCGGATGACCTAGTCGGGTTCCTTGTTGAAGAAGTTGCGGTCCGATTCCGAGAACCAGGCGAGTCCCCGCCACTCGTCGCCGAGCCAGACAAACGGCTTGAAAGCGCCGCGGTAGCCTTCTTCCGGAAGAGCGGTTGAGTTGAAGCAACTCCCCCAACGGCCGGGCCAGAAGTGCAAATACCTGGCGTACTGCGGACGGATGGGGATCTTCAGAGTGAGCTTGTCCACCGACAACCGGTCTCCCTTCGGCACGAGCCTGAAGTCGCAGCGAACCATGCCGTCGCACTCGACCGTGACGGTGCCTTCGCAGCGAACCGTTTCCGAATCGGCCCGGGTGGTCAAACGGACCACGTGCGGTTTGCTCTCCAAGGTTTCCGGCCCCGGCCCGGTCCAGACGAGTTCCTTTCCGTCGGCCCTTCCGGTGAGCACGATGGGCGAGGCAAGCAGCTCGGTCTCCCGCGAAACCACGGAATTCGGAAAAGGCAATCCGCCGAAGCGATACGTCCGTCCCCATGCGGCCACCTCGTCCGCCGCCACTTCCAGCGGCGTCCAGGGCGGCAGGATTTCGTCGCTCACGCCCGCCCGGCTCCCCAGCCACTCCGGCTTGGCCTCCACTTCCGAGGCGACGGAGACAGGGAGCAAACATAGTGTGCCAATCAGCGCGGCAACGAGGGGCCAGATGCCCGCAGCCGCCACGACCTTGTCCGCCACGTGTGAACCTCGCTGTTGAGCCATGATTTCTCTCCGTTGCGATTCCCAGAGCAAAGAACGCGTCACCCGGCAGGGGATTATACCGTGTTGAAAACCGTCCAGCCACCGCCTTCGCCCGACTCTTGACACGGCCTGCCGCCGCTGTCAGAACTAACGCTTGAGGCACTTTCCGGGATCACACTCTGCAGTCGAACGTTAATCAAGGAGACGGGCCATGCAAAAGAACGCCTTGAGGGGAGTATTGACGTTCGCCGTTGCGGTGATGATCGTCGCTTCGGCGCGCGGCGCCGATCTGGAGTACAAGGCTCGTCTGCTCGGCGAGTTGGTGGAACAAGTGCCTGGGATTCTCAAGACTTTCGATCCGGAGACCGGAAAGTTCGGCTCCGGGATCTGGATCTGCAGGGATCAGCACCCGATGTATCCCCTGGCCGTCGCTTATGCGACGCCCGGCGAAGGCAACCCGTATCACAAGGATGGGGAACTGCTCAAAGTGATCGCCAAGTCCGGCGACCCTTTGATTGAGAACATGGACGCCCAGGGCCGCTGGATCTTCGAGAAGAAGGACGGCAGCACCTGGGGCATGATCTTCATGCCCTGGACCTACTCCCGCTGGATACGAACCTTTGCCCTGGTGCGCGACGACATGCCCGAGGAGGCGCGCAACGCCTGGACCAAGGCCCTCACGCTCGGTTACACGGGCATCAGCAAGACGTGCCTCGGGGGCGTCCACAACATTCCCACGCATCATGCCATGGGCCTCTACGCCGCCGGCAAGGCGCTCGATCGGCCCGAGTGGTGCGAGCAGGCGGCCGAGTTCATGGCGAAGGTCGTCGGCACGCAGTCGGAGGCCGGCTACTGGTCGGAAGGGGGCGGCCCGGTCGTGGCCTATGATTTCGTCTACGTCGACGCCTTGGGCACGTACTACGCCGCGTCGGGCGATGAGTCGGTGCTCCCCGCCCTGGAGAAAGCCTCCGCCTTTCACCGCCATTTCACCTATCCCGGCGGCCAGAACGTGGAGACGATCGACCAGCGCAACCCGTTCCACGACAATGTGGCCGCCGGCAACGTCGGCTTCACCTTCTCGCCGGCCGGCCGGGCCTATCTGAAAAACCAGTGGTCGCGCCTGGGAATCGACAAACTCGACGCCGACCTGATCGCCTCGCTCCTACTCTACGGCGAGGAAGGCCCCGTCGAGGAAACGCCGCCCGGCCAGGCGGAGCAGTTTTTCGTGCTCACCGAAAGCGGGGCCGATCGAGCGGCCACAGTACGGCGCGGGCCTTGGTTCGTCTGCTTCTCGGCCTATACCACGCCGATCGTCAATTCGCGATGGATCCAGGACCGGCAGAACTTCGTGAGCATCTACCACGAAAAGGTCGGCCTCATCCTGGGCGGCGGCAACACCAAGCTCCAGCCGGCCTGGAGCAGTTTCACCGTGGGCGACGTGACGCTCCTGGCCCACACGCCGGGCGACACGAGCCCCGACTTCTCGCCCAAGGGCGAGTTGTACCACGTCCCCTCGGCCGCGAAGCTGATCCGCGAGCCGGTCCCCGGCCTCGACCTGACCTACGGGCCGGAGACGTGCCGCGTTCGCGTCGCGGCCAAAGACGACCGTACTCTCGAATACCAGATCGAGACCACCGCCGCCGGCGATCTGCCCGTGGCCGCCCACCTCACGTTGATTCCCCACATGAACCAGCCCCTCGAAACGGGCGGTGGCGAAAAGCTCACGCTCGGCGACGAACCGGTTTCCCTCTCGGCGGAACAGGTCGGCGGCCAAGTCACCCACGCGGGTTACCGGCTCCAACTCCCCCCCACCGCCAGCCTCCGCTGGCCCGCCTTACCCCACAACCCCTACCGCAAAGACGGCCACGCCACCGCAGGCGAAGGCCGGATCGAGATCCGCGTTCCTTTGGGCCCCGAACACCGGGAGTCTCGGGTTGTGGTAGAGATCGTGGAATAGGCGCGCACTCGCAAGAAAGAACTGCGTCGCCTCAAGGCCCGCACTTATTCCGACATGTCGAAGAGCAGGACTTGGCCGTTGCGGTGGCGGATGGCTTCCGCTTCACACTGGAATCGAAGCTCGGAATCTTCGGCATACTCTCGATTCTTCTCAATCGCTACCCATTTTCGCCAAAGCTGCTCGGCCACCGCTCCGGTCGTGTTTGAGCCGGCAAACGGATCAAGCACCAAGTCACCCGGCTCGGTCAGAAACTCGATGAAGAACCGGGGCAACTCGGCGGGGAATCGAGCCGGGTGGATTTTCTTCCCCAGTTCCTTCGACATCCTGATGTAGGTGCTGTTGCTCTCGTTGTTTCCGCACTGGATCAGATTCGGTGGTATGGAACCGCCTTTGTCCCGGCAGAACTTCTTCGTGATGTTGTGACCCGACGGACGCTTGGTTTTCTTTATGCCACGCTTGATAAGTCGCTCCATGTCCCTGCTGTAAGCCTGCAATACCTTGGCATTGTCAGCCCTGGGGAACTTGGACGCAGACAGCCAAAAGATGTACTCCACCGAATCCTTTACGCGAATCCGGCGAACGTTGACCCACTCGGCGGGAGCGGGAAGCTTGGCGGGGTTGTACCAAAAGAACTCCTGGCACAGGTTGAAACCGACATCATCGCACAAAGCGAGCAATAGCCGGAAGTGATACAAGGAACGGACGGGGGCCCCGGGAGTCCAACTCCCGCCAACGTTCAGGACAAAACTCCCCTCTGGTTTCAATATCCGCTTGATTTCCTCGGCAAATGGCAGGAACCACCTAACGTAATACTCCTGGTCGGCGTTTCCATACTCCTTCTTGAAGTGCAGGGCGTAGGGCGGCGAGGTCACGACAAGATCCACGCTACCGTCACGCATCCCCTGCATGAAGGGCAGAGCATCAGCACAGTATGCCTTTCCTAGCCTGGTCGTGTAGAGTGGTTTCGGCTTCTTGCGCATTGGCGTCTCAAGGCATCGTTTTCAATAGCTCACCCAGATTGTCGGACCACGGCCCCAAATCGTCGGAACCGGGAAGTGGCACCCGTTGCATCACAGCCAGTTTGCCGTGATGCGCGCCGTGCAACGCAAGATCAACCGACTTTGTGAACATGAAGTCCGACCAGTTCCCGGTCTTTCTCCCCAAGCAGACGCCGAGTATGTTGAACTGGTCAACGCCATGATATCGGCTGGTCGGGTCTCCTTTGGCGGCGCGTGTCTTCTGGGTTTCAACCTTGTAAGCGACTATCTCCCCGCCGGAACGGTACCCTTCATTGGCGTCACGCACGCTCTTGCACTCAGCGAGTAGCGGTTCGGAACGTCCGGGCAGCCAAATGCTGAAATCAGGGTGCCCGTCGATGTCGTGAACTTCGTATCGCTCAACGACCGTACCCACAAGCGTCTGGATCTTCTTCTCCATCTGGACTTCGGAGACCGCGCCCTCAAGTGTCACCTGACCCCGGAACCGATTTGCCAGGGCGTCCAACAACTCGTGAGCTGTCAATCCATAGTTAGGAGTCGCGTCAATATAACTTGACGATATTTTCGGGTTCGGTTATAAGGCGGCCATGCAGGATGCAGCCGCCATTCAACGGATTGAATCTCGGTACGCTGCCTTGGCTTCGCTGATGGACGAACGGATGCGTCGTCAGTGGGCTGCGGCAGAAGCGAAGTCGTATGGCTGGGGTGGGATCGAGGCGCCATCGTGGGGCAAAAAGGGTTGTTGATCACCGCCGATGGCGGCGGGAGCAACGGCAGCCGCTCCTCACGATCGATTGATCGCCGGGAAATAACCCTCAATGTTCCTGGCAGAAACGCAAAAGCCGGTGCGAATGCGGTCCGAGATCGAAGCGGATTGCATTGTCCGGCTGGACACGTGACTCCAACGGATCTTGCTCTTGAAAGCTGTCAGGGTACGCCAGCCCCCCGCAACCGAAATCACGGCACATGACCGCGTTGTCTGTGAAGCCGAACCGCGTGAAGTCGATGGTCAACTCTCCCGTCACGGCGGCATCGCTGTCGTTGAGCACCATGACCACCACATTTGCATCGCCTCGCTGCCAACCTGAGGCAACAACCGGTTTGGCCGGGGCCGTCACGCGAATCCCGTTGTCGGCACGCCAGTAGGGGATGAACTCGACCTGCTCGTCCCAGCCCATTTCATCGAGAGGCTTGTCGTTGGCGGGGCCGCCCGCCGCCCAGGTCGTACCAGTGGCCGCTCCACCCTTCGGTGTAGAGCGGCCTGATGCTGAACAACTCCTTGGTGGCATCGCTGGTCCAAGTGCAGTCGTCCGATTTGAATCTGCGATAAAGAGAAGACCGTGGGCGTACGGGCAAAGCCTGCAAACCGAATGAGTATTGCCGCGGGGCGTCGATGACCGTGGATGTTTCAATAAGCAAGAATCGCACGACGTCATTGATGTACCATGCCTGTTTGCCCGGCTTGAAAGTGAAGGCCATGGGCACCCATACATCTTTATCCCATCCGTCCCACCACTGGCCACCACCGACAACGTAGTTGTGCCCGCCATCCGATACATAAACCCAGTTGTTGCCCGGCCAGAAGCGATACAACATCATCGAACAGGTGTCCGAGTACGCCGTCAGGAAACGGTGGTTGCGTCCGTCGCAGGCCCTCGTCGTCGAGATACCGCCGCAACCGTCCAATCGCGCGGTCCATCGCTGTGATTTCGGCGTAGCGCTCTTCGAGCACCTTGTGGAGGGGCCGCCTGACGGGAAGCCCGTCGTCCATCGAGGTTAAAGTGACAAAGCGATCTCGATAACTTTCTGGCATTTCGCTGTAAAGGGCGAGATCCTCATCCAGTCCACTGTAAGGCTCGTGGGGCGAGCCGAACCAGACGACCGCGAAGAAAGGCCGCTGACTCTGATTCGCCTTGCCGATGAAACGAATCGTCTCGTCAATTACGATCTCAGAACTCCCGAGTGTGTTTTCCGCATTGGTTGCTTCCTTACCGACAAGCAAGCACTCTCGACATTTGTCGCCTTCTTTCAGGGGAATCATACAACGCCGACGATCACTTTGCTTGTCGCC
>JBDRTC010000943.1:0-5135 GCA_043824335.1 Planctomycetota bacterium
CAACTCGCCTGGCGTCCCGGGGCGGAACCAGGCGTTCCAGCCAGGTGGGTTACGCTCGGCCGTCCCATCGACCCCCGCTTCCGGCTTGCCGGAAGCGGGTTCAAAGCCCGGATTGGCAAGCATTTCAACCGCCCTCTCAGGCTGTTCGCGCAGGGCGAGCGCGCCGCGAGCCACCATGGCGGCCTCACGATCGGTGCTCTCGGCAGCCATTCGGCGCAACGCGGCTTCCGCCCCGGGCTGGTCGGCAAGCCGCACTAGCGCGCTGAGGGTCGAGCCGCCGGGCAGGTTGCGAGCTCGCTCTTCAAACGGGATCGGCGCCGCGTGCAGCGGGTTCGGTTTGACGACCTCGCGGTTGAACCGCTCAAGTTCGGCCTGCGCGTCGAGAACATTCTGCACGTCGGCGACGGAACGCAAATTCTTCTCGCCGTGGTAGACCGTCGACCAGAGTTCCGTCTGCCGGAAGCCTTCGCTGTAAAGCTTCACCCGCTTCTGCACCATCTCGCTGTCGTCCGCAGCAGCTTTCTTGGCCTCTTCCAGCAGGGCCCGTGCGCGGGCGCAGACCGCGGGAGGCCAAAGTTCGAGTTGGTCTGGGTCGAAGAAGCCCGCCCACATGACCGTCGAGCCGGAAGGGCGCGACATCCAACGTTCTTCGAGGAATCGGAAGTATTCACGCATCGGGGGCGCCGCCTTGCCGAACAGGCCGCGGCAGAAATCCTCCACAAGGTCGGCAGCACTCTGGTTCACGTCCCAAAGCATCTGGGAGGCGACCCATGCCTTCGGTCCGTCCAGCGACCAGGTGGAATAGATCTCCGCGTAGAACGCCCGCACTCCGGTGCGGTTCGCGAACTTCAGGCTCTCCTCAGTCAAACCCGTGAAAATGCGCGGCGAGATGAACCCGGCGCCGTAGTAGTAGTCGTAGATGCCGACAATCGGCACCTTCTCGCACCAGCCACGGATGAGACGCTGGTCACCTTCGCGGATGGCCGGGTCGGTCCAGTTGGCTCGGCCGGCCGTGAGGTAAGGGATAACGCGTGGGCAGACGTCGAACGTTGGCGGCGGCTCGGTGACGTGGTAGGCGAGGCAGCCGAGGAACTTGTCGGGATGCGTCTTCGCCAGTTCAGCCGCGACGCGGTTCATAAACGTGTAGAAGCGATTCGAGTAGTTCGGCATACCCCGCGGGGTTTTCGATTCCTTCGGGTCGGTCGGGTCGAGTGCCTTGCACGCGGCACACTCGCAGAAGCCGGCGGCGCCCGTGTCGTTCATCCCGAGCGAGAAGCTGCTGGCGTCGGGATTCCTGTCGAAAAACTCGCTCGCCACTTGGGCGGCGTATCGGCTTACCTCCGGGTTGGAGAGGCAGGGCTGCCAGCCATGGTCGTTGTCGTCGCGGGGGCGCCTGCGCTGGCCGTCGATCTCGGGGAACCACTCAGGGTGGCTGTCGCCCAATTTCGACGGCACGAAGACGTTGAGAAGATTGTGGTGGAAGCTGTAGCGGCCGCGGCAGAGGTTGTGCCGCTCCCAAGCGCCACCGTCGAAGCCGGCGGCCGAACTCCACAAGCGCGAGTGGAACGACGGCTCTTCGCGATCCGCGAGCCTGCCAACGCCGAAGCTGTCCCGGAACGGCACGACCTCACCAAGTTCCGTCGGCAGATACCAGCGCACCCCGCCGTATTTGTGGAGAAAACGATAGACGGCAAACTCGGTGCCGTGCGGGTTGCGGCCGGCGAGCACAAGATCATGCTCGCCGACGGTCGCCATGGCAAAACCGTCCTTGTCGAGTTCGTCAAGGTTGAGTTCGGCACGCTCGACGAATGCATCACGTCCGACGTGAATGGTCGGCGAGCCTGCCTCCGTGCCGACCGGGAGCTTGGCTCCGGTCATTTTCTCGACGATCCGCTGGAGCTCCGCTACGGCGCGCTTCGTCTCCACGGGCGCGTCGGCGGCTATGGGTGCAATCACGGCGCGTGGCTGGCCCGATTCAACAATGGGAAACACGGCGGACGCCGCAAGAATGAGAAAACGCACGACGGTCTCCTTCACGTATCTCTGTTCCCCCACCAGAAGCAGTCTACCCGTCAAGAGGCGAGATCACCAGTCCGGTGCCGTTTTTTGTCTGGCAGACGAATGGCTCGTGAGCACCTTCCTCTTCCCCTCACCTTTCCTCCCTTTGCAGGCCGATCCGCGATACGTCAATCGGTCGGAAACCGAGTTGGAATGCGGGCGATTTGGGATGGAGCCGTCGGCGTGGCTCTAGCGGTAGATCGAGTGAAGCAGCTTCCAGACGATTCACCGACAAATCCTGAGCCCCAGCCAGCAGCCCAATCGCCTCACACAGCCCCACAAACGCGGTTCGCCCCCAAAAGGTCTTCTGGGCCGCCCAGCCCCCTCTCTCGGCTTCTGGCACACGTGGGTGTGGGGTAGGCGGCGCCAGGGGGGATGTCTGGAGGGAGGCCGGGTGCGAGGCGGTCGTGGCGCAGAGGCCGTGCCCGGGGTGTGGGTGGCCTCTCTTGTAAGAAATGGCGATCTGCAACTATCGGATTCAGCTTTGCTCAAAGCCACACAAGGCCGCTGTTTTTTACATTTCGTCTCGGCTGGCGGCGCCAGTGGCAAGTTGGCGTTGGGCATCATGCCTGCTCTCATCACGACGTGCCCACGTATTCATCTTCACCACGATGTCGCATCGGCGGAAGGGGAGACGGTCCCAGGTCGATCCAAATGCCCCGAGCTGAAGGTCCGCCAGGGGAGTCAGCGGCCGCCGAGCATAGACTACCGCAGTCCGAAATGCTCCACCAGGAACGGCTCCACGCGCTCGATGGTTACTCTCCAATCGGGGGTCTTGTTGAACCATGCGTGCGGCTTGCCCGAGTAGATCTCCGCCTCTGCCGGCACGTCCAACGCGCGCAGCCGCCGCACCATGGCCAGGGCCTGCTCGTGCGAGACGCAACGATCCTGGTCGCCGTGCAGGAAGAGCATCGGCGGCATGCGTTCGCTCAAGCGCTGGATCGGCGACGCTTCGTCGTATCGCTTGGGTATCTCCTCGGGAGTGCCCCCGAAGAAGGCGTTCATCGCGTCGATCAGACTGCGCTTCTTAACGAGGTCCCGCCGGCGAAAACCAACTGTCCCGACAGGATGAGCACGAAGATCGCTTTCCAGGTGGTTTGTCGCATGGGTGCCTCTCGTTGTTGGCCGGCGGGAAGTTCAAAGATTCAACGGAACCAGTCAAGCGGCGTCGCAGGATGGCAGGCGCGGCCCCCACGGATGACCAACTGCCTCTATTCCGTCTCCAGGAACTGTTGCCTAAACCACGCGATCACCTGTTGGGAGGGCATGGTATCTCCACCGTCATGAATCAAATAGGAGTAGTTGGAGGAAGCATCGAGCGCGAAATACTGAGCCTCGCAAATCTTGCGGAAATTCGCGGCGTGCTCCAAATGGGAACCGGCATCCCTTCGTCCATGACCGGCGAGCATGGGCCTGGGGGCCAGAACGACCGGCATCAGATTGCGGTCGCTCAGGCGCAGCATGCCGAGGATGATGTGGCAGAGGTCGGCCTGCCCTTTGTATTCCCCCGGCGTCCCTTTAGCCCGTCTCGGGAGAGATAACCGGTATCGATTTTCTCGACGGCGATTGAGGCAAACCCCGCTTGGGCCAACCGGACGGCAACGCCCTCTTGATAGCTGTTCACGTTGACCACCAGATCGTGTAGGCCATGAACGGTGTGGCCCGAGAAGACACACACGCCCGGGATCGGCCTGATTTCATTGTCGTTCGGCAGGCAGATCGCCATGGGCACGACGAGCCCGGTCGGCTCAAGCCTGACCGCGTGGATTTCCACCGTCACACCGTGCAACGAGATGGTCTGGACGAGGCGATCCTCGAAAAGCCGGGCGATGGGACTGGCTTTGCCGATCGGCGATTTCACTACCCAATGCTCAATCCCCAGCGTGCGGGCCAGTTCCGTGACGAATTCGTTCCGGTACTCGGCGAACTCCTCCGGCTTCATGGGGAAATCCGCATTCACATATTTTCGTTTCTCGCGATAGGGGTCAAGCAGGACTTCGACCGTGGATTTCAGATGCGGCTTGAGGACCGGGGCCAACGGGTCGGTCGAAGCCTCGCCCTCCTTCGGCGGATCCGCGGCGTGCAAAGCGGCCGGTGGAGCCAGCAGCAAAGCCATGCCAGCGATGGAGATGAGCAGAAACGGTCTCATGGTTACGTCTCCATATTCCCGATCCCTGGTTGCTGTCCTGGCGCGGCTGTCACTGGGATACGGGACGCGCCTTCTCGGTCTCGTACAGTACTTCGCCGTACTCGTCCGTGAAGGTGAAGCGGGCGGAGGCGGTTGCCGGTTTGCGACCGGGGCCGACGGTGACGCGCAGGAATCCGCCCGAAGGCTCCTTCTGGGTATAGAACTGTTGCACCTCGGCGTTGGGGTCGGTCGATTTTGGATCGCCCGGCTTTCGACCGAGTCGAGAGTTTTCGTCCACCAGGGCTCCGCACGAGAATTCCTCGACCTCCAGCGAGTCCTTCGAGTGGTACTGCCAATGGCGGTCTCCGCAGACGGTGTAGAATCCCTGCTGATGGAGATTGTGTTCGACGACCCACTTGAAGAACTCGCGCCCTTCGTGCCGGAAGCCTTTGTGGTTCGTATGATTGTCGATCTTGTAGGCGTCGTCCGGTCCGACCAGCGGAGTGGGGGAAATCAGCAGTCTGAAAGTTGCGTCCGATTCCAGCAGCGTGGCTTTCAACCAGGCAAGTTGTTCGGTGCCCCACAGCGTCTTGTCAGGCCCGTCGGGCATACGGTTGGGACTGCGGTAATCCCGACCTTCCACCAGCCAGATCTGCAAATCGCGATTGACCCGATAAGTGCGATAGGTTTTAGCCTCAGGATCTGCCGGATCAACGATCGGTACCTGCTCGCGAAAGGTGGCGATGCCCAATTCGCTGGACGGCTCGCGATCGCCGACCGTGTCGCAGTCGTTGTAGCGGTGGTCATGATCGTCCTTTTCCCAGTAGGCTGGCACGTTTCGGAAGAGTTCCACATACCGTGATTGCACGAACTGTTCGTGCCATTTTCTGCGCAGCTCAGGCAGCGTCTTGGCCAAGAAGACCCTGCCGTCGTAGTATACGTTGTCGCC
>JBDRTC010000944.1:0-6297 GCA_043824335.1 Planctomycetota bacterium
TCTTCCAATAGCCCACTTCCCGGCGAAAATCGGCCCGCAACTCCTCCAACGCCCGCTCCAGACGCTGCACCGCAGGACAGTTCGCGCAGGAAACCAACGTCTCCGGCGTCTCGATCGGAAGGTTCAGAAGCGTGGCATTCAGAGGGCCACGCAATAACCAGATTGACCGCCTCAGACCAGATCAAGTCCCGCGCTAATCCACCCCCACGGATGGGTAGGACGAAGCTTTACCCTTTTGCCCACATCCTCGTCCGCAGTTAGACGGCCCAATTCGACAGTTCCCGAAGCTCGCCGCGACACCGCAACCTGTTTCACGTTAACATGTTGCACGCACGTCGCAAGACCCTTTTTGGACGCTCACTGTTCGGCGTCAACTAGTTCTACCCTTTAGCGACAATTAGATTGACCGAGGGAAAGCGTGAATTTACTAGGCCTCGGAACCAGGTTTTGATTCCGGCGAACCGGGTTTGGGCTTTTTGTTCTGCTTGGCCTCTTCGAGACGATAGCTGGGGATGTTCAGCTCGATGATCACCGAATGATGGATCAACCGGTCGATCGCCGCCGCAGTCGTCATCGGGTCCTTGAATATTTGTTCCCACTTCGAGAACGGAAGATTGCTGCTCAACAGCACGCTCCCTCGCTCGTACCGTTCCGACAACAACGTGAACAACACCTCCATCTCCTCGCGGCTCTGCTGTACATAACCCAGGTCGTCGATGATCAGCGCCTCGTACTTGGTTAGCTTCTTGATCAACCGCTCCAAGCGAAGATCCCGTTTCGCACGCAGTAACTCTTGCACCAGCATCTGACAGTTTGAGAAGCAGACCGAACGACCACGCCTCACCAGTTGGTCTCCCAACGCACACAAGAGATTCGTCTTGCCGCTCCCCGGTTTGCCAAACAGCAGAAGGTTGTCCTGGCGATCCAAGAACGCACCGCTGCGAAGAGTTTCGAACTGCTGCGTCACATGCAACGGAAGACGAGACCATCGGAATTGCTCCCACGTCTTCCCCGTCAGCAGATTCGAGTTCCTCATCAAACGCTCGATGCGACTCTGATGTCTCGTCTGGCATTCTTTCGCCGTCAGATCCGACAGGAACTGGATGTGCGTCCAATCCTCGCGCGCCGCATGTTCGGCAACCGCTGGATGCTGTTCCCGGAATGTCGGCAGACGCAGTTCCTTCAGGTGATCCGACAGCTTCGACGTGTCGATCGTAGGCTTCGAGTTGCGCCTCGATGAGGCAGCTTTCTTCGATGCGGGCGTTTTGTTGGTCGGCTTCGTTCCTCTCGCCGCGGCTTGCTTGCTCATCATACACCTCCTTGTGTGAGAGTAGAGAATCGAACGTACAAAGATCCGGAGCCTCGACGTGGACATCCGTCGGGCCGGGGACCTGTTGTCTGCTTTGGACGACCGCGAGAACTTCTTTTGCCGCGACGGTTTTGCCTTCCGACAGGAACCATCGCAAGACGTCATCCACCAGTTCCAGTCCCTCGTGCTTGGCGGCATGCAAGATCTTCAGGTACTGCTTGACCGCGGCCGCTTCACTGGTCCGCGCGAGCAACTGGTCGTAGGCCATCCGAAACCGGGTTGTCGGATACAGATGGTTGACGTACTTGTAGTTGGCGAAGGCGCCCGGCTTGCGAACCAGCGAATCGATCACATGGCGAAAGTCGATCGCTTCTTTGCCGTTTCCGAACAATCTTGGCATCCGCTCAAGACACTCGTTTCGGTACCAAAGCTCGAGGTGATCCTGGTGAATCTGCACCTCCACCTTCAAGCCGATATACTTGCTGCTCACGGAGTAAGCGTTTCGCTTGATGCGCACGATGCAGTCTGCCTTCACGGTCAGCCGCACTGCAGTACACACGCTCAGTCGCTGCGGTGGCAGAGGTTCGAGGGCGGCACATTCTTCACGAAAGGCTACGGTCCGCAAGGCGTTTTTCCGGGCGATCACTTGCTCGATGAAGCCGACGAGTTCTTGCACGCTGGTGAAGTCCCGACTCCCACGAAGACGTAACGCCTGGTCGATGGCCGTTTTCAAGTGACCATGAGCGGATTCGACGTCACCGTTTTCATGCGGCTTCCGCACGTTGATGCGATGGCCTTGCACACCGTAATGCGACAAGAGCGACTGGTACTGAGACGCGAACTCCTTGTCGCTCGACAGATTGTTGACGGCTGCCGACAGGCTGTCACTGCGGACACGGCGGGGAACGCCGCCCCCTCGATGCAACGCATCTTGAAGCCCCGTCGACAAGGCTTCGAATGACTCCGAATGGCAGAGGTGAACGTATTCCCAATTCGAGTAGGTGAAGACGGCGTGGAACAGCATGTGATCAAACAGCCGTCCTCCAATCGTCACGCCAAGTGAATTCATCACGACGAAATCGAAGGCAATCACATCACCCGGGTGATGGACCTGGGGGAACTTCACTTCCTGCTCGACCCCGTTGGCGAGCTTCCAACGTCCGACGCGACGTTCGAGGGTTCGGCGAATCGAGTCGGTCACCACCGGCTCGCTGTCGGGCCTGTTGTGCTTCTGCTTCAGCCACTCCAAGAGCGCGAACGGCCTCAACTGAGAGTCGTGCTTCAGGAGTGTTTCCAGCTCACTCCAGTAATCCGCGATCGGATCCTTCCGCGTGCGATAGTCACGCGACGGCTTCTCCATCTGGCTGGGCAGCTGCCTCCCATCCCGATACTTCCTGATCGTCTTCTCACCCATTTCCAGCTTCCTTGCAACCCTTGCTATCGAGTGCCCTTCATTGAGCATCACCCACGTCAAACTCGCCTTCCGGTCCGTGATCATCGCAAGCCTCCTATGTGTTTGAGCTTGCGGATAACCTGCCACAGAAATGGCGATCACCGGAATCCGAGTTGTCACAGAATCAACGATTGCGATGCTAGCAGTGCCAACACGGTCATTCTAATTGTCGCCGAACAGAAACCACTGGTTTCCCGAAAGTCGGGCAAATTGCCTCTGCCGGGAGGGCGCTCGCCGCCGTACACTTCTCGTAGCCTTTTCTTGTCTACCATCTACTTGGTCCTGCATGCACCCGTTTCATGTGGTGATCCAAGCCGACTCCCTACCATGTTTCGTCTCATTTCGCCCTCCGCGGAAGGAGCCGCATGGCTCCGCAGCGTGGTTCCCCGCCCCCTATAGGGGCACTAAATGTGACACTGTGTCACATCGTACCCAAACCCCCGCGCGTCGTTTGACGTGAGAGGGGGACGGGATCACTCTCCTCGATCAAGGAGGAGCCCGAGCAGTAGATAGATCACCTCCAGCAGGCCCCCAGATGGCCGTCCCGACCAGAGACAACGCCACCAACCTGCGTGCACTTCGCAGACGCCAGAGTTGTATCCGTATCCTAAACGTCGGGAATCGCGGCAAAGGGGGAGTTTCGGATACAAGGGCCGCCCACCTGCCAAAACCTCCCCGGTCGTGCTCTCACCAGCGTCAAGTGGCCGACAGGCCCTCGCCGCGCCTGCCCACCGCTGGTTGCCAATCCGCCCACACCCCTGCCAAAGGCCCCATTCACGTAAGACGGACGTTCCCCATCGGCATCCTCCGCGCCGGTTGCGAAGGTCGTCAAAAGGAAGCAGGGCCCCAGCTGCTCCCGGTCTCATGCCACCCTTCAGAAAAACCACTACCGCCGCGGGGGGGGGGGATCGATTGTGGGGGCCCCATGAGAGCAGTAAACTGAATCTCTCCAATGAGCATAACCTGATTGGGGGACGATCCCAGATTGGCGCGGCTTCTCCATCCAGGCTCGATTAGGGCGCGAGATACAAGCTTTTGAGAGCAAAGTCGGCCTCAGAATGGAAAGAGTCTGGCGGAGGATCAAGATCCCTTGACGGCAATGCGGGCAACTTCTCGGATTCTCCACCGATTCATCGCCTGGCGTATCCGCCTGGGGCACCACTTCACCCCTCATTAGTAGCATTTCTCCCATCGAAATGGCCTACCCTGGGCGAATAGCCCTTGCCGTGCCTGGTAATGGAGATACAATATCTGTAGGTACAAATCACGCAATTACAAAAAGAGCATGTCAAAACAAGGCAAGGCAGATCAGATTGGAGCCCAAAATGGCAAGGGTAATCATCACCCGCCACGATTTTCTTCATGACCGTCAAGGCAGGACGTTCGTTGACGTGCTGAATGACCTGGAGCAACCTTTCGATGCTGTGCTCGGCTTTTTCGATGACGAAGGCCGACAGCGTCGCATGGAAGAATCCGAGATTCATCACGACCGCCCAGCTTTGGCCGGAGTGGTGCGAGAGCTTGAGTCTCAACCAGCCATCGATGACTTTCTCTCCTCCAAACACCCCCGTCGCACGAAGCGTTTGCGGCAGGCGGTGGGCGTGGTGGTTCGCATGGTTATGGAGCGCCTCGGATGGAAGAAGACCGGCAGGAAGGGTTCCCTGGGCGTTCGAGCCACGGTTTCCCCACGTACTGCGACACCTGGGGCGTACCACAACACGGGTGGACTCGCTTTCTGGTTCCTCCGTACAGAGCGATATGAACGTCATGAGGGAAAGCCGTTTCCATCAGTGAAAGAGCGTAACCAAAAGTCCACATCCCCGCTTGGAGCAAGACAATGAACCCATTCTGTGTGTGGATACGCCCTTTGGGCAGCAGTTGCAGGGTCCGAGTCGATAGCATCAAGAATGCCAGATGGCTTCTCGACCGGCTAAGTCGATCCTTCGTTTTCAAGAGCAGCGAGCCGATCAATGAGGACCAAAGTTCCTCTTGTTGCACCTTCCGTGTGGCGGACAGTTCCCAAATCTCCCGTCACGGGTTCGAGAGACTGCTGGGTGCTATCCCGGAGGTGAAGTTGATGTTGGACCCGGCATAAAAAGAAGGCTCGGAGAACCAGTTGAGCGACGAGGCACGACCACATCATCGAGTGAGGTGAAATCGCCATCCGTCTTCTCGAAGACTGCTTGCGCGACGATTCCTGCTCTGTCTGCTATGCGAAAGGAGGATAAAATGATGACCTGGATCGCAAACGCGTGCGGCTACTTCGTGCTAGATTTTCCAGCCGAGGTCTGGCGAGCAACCAAGGAATTCGTTGGGAACTGGTGGTATTCTCACCTTCGATGAGTGCCTGTCAGTCTGATTTTCCCGGAACCCTCCCCACATAATGGAGGTCTCGACCATGCAACGCTCAGATCAAGTGCCCGACAAGCGGCTTCTTCAGAAGGTTGAGCAGCGTTTATCTCGGACAGGATTGGGGACGCAATCGAAGATCACCGTGCTGGTCCGACACGGCGACGTGACGCTGTCCGGCACCCTCCAATACGACAGCCAAAGGCATCCTGTGCTTCAGGCCGCCCGTGGCGTCGAGGGCGTTCGACAAATCGTGGACCAGTTGCGGGTGAAAGCGGCGTCCAAGAAATGGCAGTAGGCGAACCTCGGGCCATCGTCGCCTATCACCTTGTGGCCGCGCTGGGGACGCAAGCCTCCCGACGTTTCAGGTCTCCTTACAAACGGCCGGTTATGGCGACTCTCCGCTAAAACGTCGGGACCGTAGTGGGTTTGGACAAACCCTTACAACCGTCCTGGCGACAAGGCCTCGTGGGGGCAGTGCCGCGATTCGACCTTGTGTTTCCCTCCAAAGAGTGACCAGAGGTTGCTGTTACTGACCTGAGCGGCGATAATGTGCTGCTGATGATGTGACGGTTCTGCGGGGAACACGATCCAGGGAAGTCTAGATGGTACGCATGACGGAAATTCGAAAACTCGCTTTGATTGGCGATTACCTGCCGCGCAGATGTGGCATTGCCACCTTTACCGCGGACCTGTGCCGTGCGGTGGCCGGCCAGTATTCGTCGGTCGACTGCACCGTGGGCGCCGTGAACGACGTCGCCGAGGGCTACGACTATCCGCCTGAAGTCCGCTTCGAGTTTTCCCAACAGGACCTCGATTCCTATCGCCGCGCGGCCGATTTCCTCAACTTTAGCAACGCCGACGTGGCATGCCTGCAGCACGAGTATGGCCTCTACGGCGGCCCGGCAGGCCGGCATATCCTGGCACTGCTACGCGACCTGCGGATGCCGATCGTTACCACGCTGCATACCGTGCTCCGCGATCCCACGGCCGACCATAGGCGGGTGATGCTCGGGTTGGCCGATCTCTCGTCGCGGCTCGTCGTGATGTCCCAGCGCGGCCGGGCCTTCTTGATGGACATCTACGGCGTGCCCGAGCAGAAGATTGACGTCATCGCCCATGGCATCCCCGACACGCCCTTCGTCGACCCGAACTCCCGCAAGGACCAGTTCGGGGTCGAAGGCAA
>JBDRTC010000945.1:0-3094 GCA_043824335.1 Planctomycetota bacterium
CAAGTACCGGTGCCTCTTCTCTATTCCGCGGCTACTTTGATCGATTCGCCTTGAAAGACGGGACCAGAGAAGAGGCACCGGTACTCCGGTGTTGCATGTCGGACGTGAATCCGCCCACGAATTCTGCCGAGGAGCCAAAAAATGTTCTCGCCTATTTCAGTCAGACGGAGCCGCAACGGTGGCGTGTCCACGTTGGGCTATTCGTCCTTTCCGTGATCGTGGTTTTTGGTCTGGGAATATGGTAGGTCCCGCCGGGGGAATTCCCTGGCGGAATTCCCCCGGAGAATCCTCGGCGCCACTCGTGATCCGGAACGTTGGGTGTGGATAGAGGAAGGAAATGCCAGAAGACAGGCCAGGTATCCCAGCAGAGCTAAGGCGTCGTGTGCTAGTTGAGGCTGGACATCGCTGCGCAATCCCTACGTGCCGGCACATCGAAGTCGATGTCCACCATATCGTCCCTTGGGAGAAATGCCGGCATCACGAATACGACAACTTGATTGCCTTGTGTCCAAATTGTCACAGGCGGGCAGACCGAGGAGAGATTGATCGCAAATCCCTTCGTCTCTACAAGGCTAATCTCAGATTTGCCCACGACAAATTCTCGCACGTTGAGCTGGATATTCTGTTTGAACTCTATCGGACAGGCCCTGGTGCTGTCATTCAATGGCCGCCATTCATGCACATACTCATCAAACGAATCATCGAAGCCGGGTACATCTCAGTTCAGAAGGCTCCCGCCGGGTCCGTCGAGATTATGGGCATGCAAGCCCATCCTGACTCTCTAGTCATCACTGAGAAAGGTCGTGCTTTCGTTGAGGAACTAGGGCTCCACGAGTTGTGATTCGCCCGACAACAGCCTACAGCACACGGTCAAGACGCTGGGTGCTTATTCGGAATACCTTGAGTGGCGGCTTCGACATTGGTGGTCCGCCGCTGAGGCGGCGCGTTAGTCCTTCCGATACCGCACCCAGAGGAGCAGGTCCTGGAGCACGGGCTTGGCTTCGCTTGTGGAGGCCAGCGTGATCTGGAAGTGGTTGTCGCCCCTCTGGACCTGGGCCGGGGTGACGGCGTACTTGAGCCAGTCGCCGGAGAGGGCGCCGCCGGTTAGGGGCTGGTCATTCAGCTTCACGGTAACGTCGGCGGGGTCGGTGAGTCCGGTGACTTGGAGGCGAAGTTCGACGTTGGGGGCCGCGCGGCCGGCCTCGGCTTCCGAAAGCTGCTCGCCCACGCGCAAGGGAACGCTCGCGGCTTCGCCCGGCTTGAGCGTGATGGGCCGCTCCGGCGTCAGCACCGAACGGTTGAGGAACCGCGTTCCGCCAGCGAGCCAACTATTGGCGTTGTTCACGCTCCGGGCGGCGGTCACGTAGACCTTGTCCATGGTCTTGAGCGTTTTCGGGTCGCCCAGCTCGCTCCAGAGGGGGCTGTGTGGATTGAAGGAGTTGAACAGGTAAACGCCGTCGGCGCCCGAGTCCCACACGTTCATCGCCCGGGCCCGGTAGCCTTCCACCGACCCGCGCACCTTCTGGGCTTCGCCCCGCAGCCGCGACTCGCTCAAGCAGGGGTAGACGGGCACGCCGTGCTTGTGCCCCAGCTCGACGGTCGTCTCCCAGGGGTTCAGACGGAAATAGCCGCTGGCCGCCATCAGGTCGACAAGATCGTCTTCCAGCCAGCGGACCAGGTCGAAGCCCATCGCCGCACAATACTCGATCGAGTCGGGCACCCGGACGGCGATCAGGATCGGGCGTCCCCGTTGGCGGCCAATGCGTTCAGTCCTTTCCCTGACGCGCCGCAACAGCCCGGTCATCATCTCGCGCTCCTCGGGCCCCGCGTGCTTTCCCATGGAGACCCGCTTGAAGTAGTTCAGGTGGCGGAAGAAATCGAACTCGACGCCGTCGACGTCGTAGTTTGCGCACACCTCCTCGATGAACCGAAACGCCAGGTCCCGGATTTCCTCCCGGCCGTAGTCGACGCCGGTCCAGCGGCCGTGTTTGGTCGGCTTCTCCCGGCTCCCCAGGAGCCAATCGGGATGGTCCTTCTTCAACTGCGGGAACAGGAGCGGGCCGTACCAGGCGGTCGAAACGTCGTGCGTGTCGTTCATCCGGAACGACCAGAAGATCTCGATCTCGCTCTTCCTGCAGAAATCGACCATGATTTTCAAGGGGTCGGTCCCCTGCTGGAGGAACTGATCGACCTTGTTGTTGGAAAGCTGCTCCTCTTTGCGGGTGAAGACGTGGCCGATCTTCGTGTTGTAGGTGAAGTTGCTGAAGCCCGAGCACCAAGTGCAATAGAAAATCGAGTCGACCTGCGTGCCCAAAAGCGCGGTGGTTCGGCACTCGAGGAGCGTTTCCGGCGTGGCCTTGTCGCAGAAGTAGACGGCGTCGCAGCCGTCGTTGTTGAAGATGATCCGCCGCTTTCGATGGGCGGCTTCTTTCCGCTGGTGCGTCCATTCGTCTTCGGCCGGTGCGCTCGCCGCGCCGTCTTGGGCTATGGCGACTCGGTCCTCAGTGTACGAAAAAAACAACGCCACCAACGCAAGACATGCTACCGACACCCTGAGCGAACTGGACGAAACGTTCATCGCGCTACTCCCTTTTTTTGTGTGTCGCGAACGGATTTTCCGAGGCTTCCCGAAGTCGGTCGCCTGCCAGGATACCCGGAACCTCAAAGCGGTGCAAAGTGCGGCGGGGGATTTCTCTCGCACCCGAACCTGCAAGGGGCGGCGACGCTCTTGATTACTCGCGCGGCTTCCGCTTAGAATGACTGCCGGATGACGAAGGTCTCGTCCGCCATTTCTCGGTCCATGCCTGGAGATCACGGTGCTTTCGAGATACTTGACCTCCGCCATACTCTTGGCCCTTCTCTCGCCCGCCCCTCGTGTTTGGGCCTGCTACGCCGTGATCGTGGGGCGGGAGGCGTCGGCCGACGGCTCGGTGCTGGTGGGCCACAACGAGCAGAACGGCGGCCGGCGAATCCTGAACTTCCGGCGGATTCCCAGGCGGCAGTTTGCCGAGGACGCCTCCCTCGGGCTCCGCCGCGGCGGCAGGCTGGAGCAAGTGCCCGAGACCTGGGCGTTCCTCTGGAGCGAGAACCCGGG
>JBDRTC010000946.1:0-2808 GCA_043824335.1 Planctomycetota bacterium
CTCTCAAATCCCCCCAGCAGAGGCGGTTGGGCTGCCCGGCAGCGCACCCCGGAATAGGGTAGTATTCTGGGACATCCCGAAACGGGCATATTCGTCGGAAAGGCATTCCCCATTGGTCTCACACCACACCCCTATATTACTTGCGGTTGGCCAGTAATTCCTTGCCAAGCTGCTTCCCCGGTGGCGTTGCGGCTAGACACTCTCACCGGCTAGGTAGCCGGTGCTGAAGGCGGCCGGAAGATTGTACCCGCCGATGGGGCCGTCCAGGTCGAGCAACTCCCCGGCCACAAACAGTCCGGGCACTCGCTTGCTCTGCATGGTGCGGGAATCGATCTCGTTGAGGGAGACCCCGCCGGCGGTGACTTCGGCCTTCTCGAAGCCCAACGTTCCGGTGGTGCGAATACTCAGCCGCTTGACGGCCTGAACGAGCCGTAGCCGCTCTTTCCGCGAGACTTCTGCCGCGCGGCGGTCGGACGCCACGTGAGCCTGCACGACCAAGGCATCGGCAAGGCGGCGGGGCAGCCATCGCTGCAAGAGAGCCGCCACGCGACGGCCCGACCGGGTCGACGCGGCCGCCAGCATCTCATCCAGTTGCTCCTCCTTCACGCCGGGAACAAGATCGCACTCCAACAGGGGGCGCCTGCCCCGGGGACAGGCGCTGACCACCCGGCTCGCGTCGAGAACTACCGGTCCGGAAAGGCCGAAGTGAGTGAACAGAAGTGCCCCGCGCCACTGGCCCTGCAGCTTGTCTTGCTTCGCGCCTGTCCCGCGGCGTGAAGGGCCGCTTCCGGCGCCAGCCACCCGGAGCAGCACGTCTGGGACGGCAATTCCCTGAAGATCTGCCACCCAGGTGGCGTCGGTGACAATCGGAACCAAGGCGGGACGCGGCGTGACGATCGTGTGACCCAAAGTGGCGGCCCAACGGTAGCCGTCGCCGGTCGTGCCACAGCCGGGATAAGAGCAGCCGCCCGTGGTCAACACAACCTTCCTGGCCGAGAGGGTCCGCTTTGCGGTGACCAAACGAAATCCGGACGCGTGTGGCCGAAGATCTACAAGTGGCTCTTCGACTGCCAAGGTCGCGCCGCTTCCTTTCAGACGGCGCATTACGGCGGCCAGCACGTGGCTGGCCGCTCCGCTGGCGGGAAAGACCTTGCCGTCCGGTTCGACTCGGGTGGCGACCCCTTCCGCCTCGATCAGGTCCACCAGTTGCTGCGGCCCGAGGGCGGCCAGCGCGGAGTGCAGAAACCGGCCCGGTGGACCGAAGGCATCGACGATTCCCCGGGCGTCGGTGGCATGGGTGAGATTGCAGTGGCCGCCGCCGGAAACCAGGATCTTGGCGCCGGGACTGTGATTCTTCTCCAGAAGGAGCGTCGCACGGTTCCTCGCCGCTGCCCGGTAGGCCGCAAAAAGCCCCGCCGGACCTCCCCCTACGACCACCACTTCCCATTCATCCATATGCGATCCCCTGAGTGCACCTTGCTGTAGCGGGTTCCGATCCCCATCGAGTGCATGCGTTGGCCGACGTATCTGCCCGTGGAGACTGTACGACGGATCGGGGAATACCTCCGCGACCACTGCCAAAAGTCCGAGACCGACCGCATGACACCGTCGTCATTTGCATTCGTCCAGCACGTCAAGCAGGGTCATGCCCTGCCGCAACCGAAGAAGTCGCTCCGCTGCCCGAGGATTGTCCAAGTAGCGCGGACGCAGGGGCGACGGACGCAGCACTCCGCGGAGCTGTAGCTCACGGATGATCGGGATGTGGTCCGCTGCCAGCTTGCCGACAAACAGCGGCTCCAATTCGCCGCCGCGACGGACGTAGTCGAGGATATCGACCAGACCTCCAGAATGAGAAACGCCCCCAGGCGAGAGGACGCCGCTTCCGAAATGTGGCGCACAAGATGCCTCATTCCTTTTCGTCGCGTCGCGGGCCCCGGAGCGTTCAGATAGGCTGCTTCGGCCGTGACGAACAGCCCCGTGCCGGCGTCCTGCCGCCTTGGGTCGCGGCGATAGACACACAAGAACGGCAGCAGCCGATCGATGTTCAACTTCGCGCCCCCCGGCAAGGCTTCCCGCACCGGGCGATTCTCCACCAAGCGGGCAGCAATGCCGTGAATCAAAGAAGAGGAAATCGGCTCGAAGTCCGGTTCAGCCATACTCACCTCGCACCAATTGGCTTCTCGTTGCGACCCCAGTACTATCGGTTGGATCCGCCGAGAGCCGACTTTCGGCGAACCGAAGGACGTGATTGCCCCGAGGTGGGGCGCGCCCCAATCAGGGCTCCCTGGCCATCGGTATCACCTGTAGTTGTGACAGGCCTTGGCGTAGGCCTCGATGTTTTCCCACGGCACTTCCGGTTCCAACACGTGCGTCGGGCAACAGAGCAGGCCGCCTTGCTCGCCCACTGCATCCAGATTCCGTTTCACCGTGTCCTTTACCTCCTGCGGCGTACCAAACGGCATCGTGGTCTGCGTGCCTAAGGAACCATTGAAAGACAGCGAATCCTTATGCTGCGAGAAAACCTCCATCGCATCCATGCATTCCGGTTGCACGGGATTCAGTACGTCAATTCCCGCAGAAACGAGCTCGGGAATCAACTCCGTCACGTGCCCGCAGGAATGGTATTGGATGATCACGTCCGGCCTGACGGTCTTTGCGGCGTCAATGACCTTCTTGAGGCGAGGTTGCAGCCAGGTCATGTACATGTCTTTCGACATCATGATCGTTTCCTGCATCCCGACGTCATCACCCAGCGCGATGATATCGGCGCCCGCGGCCGCGTATTTCTTTGCCCTGAAGCACGCCAGG
>JBDRTC010000947.1:0-2933 GCA_043824335.1 Planctomycetota bacterium
TACTCCACCGCGGGCGGAGACGACAGAGCCGTTTTGTACGACTCGGCACTGGAAGCGTTTCCCGATTACCTGGAAGCCGACGCCAGTTGGGCTCGCCTTTCCAACGACGCTCTCGGCTACGCCTACATGGTGTGGGAATTCGAGAGCGTAACAGCCAACTCGAGCAACGAGAGCGACGTGGCCAGCGTCGACCCGACCACCCTGGATTTCCTTCTGGAGATGGACGGGTGGTAACGACAGGGTTGGTGTGGTGGCGTGCCGGTCCAGGTTTGCTGCCAGCAGTCCGCCAACTCGCGATTGGGAGCCCCGTGGGCACGGTTGTAGCGTCACGGGCTTCGTAGATGGTCAAAAGGTCTTCTGGGTTGCCCAGCCCCCTATCTCGGCTTCAGACACACGCAGGCGTGGGGTTGGCGGCGCTGGGAGGCAGATCCGCCTACTCACCCTGTGCCAAGACGTAGACAACCCAGGGCGGTATCGCGGTCTCACTCACCCACGGAAGGGGTTCACTCGCCATCGCCAAGGGTCGGTACGTCCCGACCGGCACCAACCCCGCGCGCCGGTACACCTCGTGGTAGTCCTCGTCCGTCCAGATGATATCCTCGACGGGACGGTTGTCCTCTACATCAAGCATGACGAGCAGGACCTTGTCCCCGCTCTTAGCGCTCCTGTTCTCGGGGAAGTCCTTCGTCGTGAAGGAAGCCCATTCGTTGACATAGATCTCCGGGGACGAAACCAGACTCACTATCCGCCCGGTCCCCTTGATGAGACACTTGAGGGTCTGGAAGAGCGTCGCCTTCTTCTCCATGGTTGGGATGTTGTCGAAGGTGAACACCGACAAGACCAGGTCATACGCATGCATCGGGAACTGGCCCAGGTCACCGTCCGGGACGAGGCGATACTCGCCCTGCGGATCTCGCTCCCGCGCCCTTGCCACCATGTGCTGCGCGATGTCCACGCCTACGACATCGTAGCCCAGTTCACGCAAGAACCGCGTTGAACGCCCTGTGCCACATCCGAAGTCGAAGGCTTTTCTCCCACGGACGTGTGCACCAAGGATCGCAGGCAGATCGCGGTACGCCAGGTAGTATGTGCCCGGGAACTCTAGCTTGGCGTAGGCGTCTGCGCGCCGCTCATCGTCATAAACGTTGGAGAATCCGGTGTTCATCTTCACGGCGTGTCGAGCGCCCAGCCAACTGAGTGTATATGAGGTTTCCCCATATCCCCGCAGCGGTGAGATACGGAACAGGTCTCCTATCGTTTTGAGGCGTCTGCTGCGACCGACGATCCTCTGAAGCAGGCCCATCGTTATCGGAAAGGAGGTGCAAAACGCCCTTCAGATTACGGCTCGCGGTTTCTTACACACTATGTGATCACGACAGATGCGAAATGCGCACCTCGGTGTAATCGTAGGACTTTCGAGGAATTCTCCCGACGCGGTGCTCCAGCAGCTTTGCGCCGCGTGTGCGTATCGCCTTTTCCTCTGCTAGTTCCATCTCTTGTGATCCTTCCAGCCAGCCACGCCACTGATCTGGGGCAAGCCGAACGTCCTCTCGCGTCCAAACGACAAAGAATGTCGTTGTGCCGGCTGGCCGCGTTAGCTCGAAGACAAAACGGTGAGGTTGGGCCGCCCGGATCTCATTACCGCCTATCCCATTCTGCGGAAAACCGATCGTCAAGTTGTCCAACGAATCGAGGACTAGCATGGTCAGATGGCCCTCCGCGTTCCCGACCGTCTCGATCTTAACCAAGGCACCCGTTTTGAAGATCTGCGAGTTCAACTGATCGCGGTTGAAGGGGTGGAATCGGGTGGGCGTGCTCTCATCCGCTATATGCACTGACGTCCGTAATCCGACCTTGGACTTCTCGTACAAAGGCAATGTCGAGAGCCGCTCTCGGACCGGGAACCAGTAACAGTCGGCCAGCAGCCCGATGAGGGACGCAAGATCGTTCCGGTACTCCGGGTCGGGCTCCAACCCCGACAATATAGCTCGTTGCAGCGGGTCGGGAATGCCTTGCCTCTGCAATGCCTCTCTGGGGTCCGGCTCTCGGCCCGGCGGATAACCGACAACGAAGTGATACAGGCTGGCCGACAACGAGTATACGTCCGACTTGACCGAGTGCGGTGCGTTGTTTCGCACCTCGGGTGCAAGGTATGCCCGAGCACCTGCCCGCCCCGGCACCGCGGTGACCGTGGCGGCCAGCCCGAAATCACCTAGCAGACCTTGGTCCGTCTTGGTGTCAAGAAGGAGGTTGTCAGGCTTGATGTCACGATGGACATACCCCTCCTTGTGGAGTCCTGCCAATCCGGTCGCGGCGTGCAGCGTGTACTTGACTGCCTGTCGCCAAGGCATCGGATCCATGGCACTCGTCCGCGACCCGAGATCGCCGCCGTCTACATACTCCATCACTACAAAACAGTTTGTGATGCCCTTCTTGGCATGAAAGACCTTGACCAGGTAGTCTCGCTTGGCCAACTCCGCCATTTTCCTCGCTTCTTCGATCAAGCCGTCGACCGCGGCCGAACTGTACTTCTCTCGACTGAGCAGTTTCACCGCGACATGTCGCTGAAGCGTTTGGTCCCACGCCTTCCAAACTTGACCGAACCACCCCTCGCCGAGCAATTCTATGAACTCATAGCCATCGAGCTTCGGTGCAAGCGCCATTGCTCTCTCGCTTTGCAGGAACACGTTGTGAAGCTAACGGAGAACGGGCACGGTCGCCCCCAATTTAGAGAAAGCCGATCGTGGAGATTCAGTTTACTGCTCTCGCGGGGTGCCCACAATCACCTTGGGCCCCCCGGCGGGCCGAATGGTGGCAGGGAGGGCGGTGGGGTTGCGTGGAGGTAGATGCGAAGGAATGAATCACCGTCACGGTGAGCACGCCGCAATCCGGGCTGAATGACGGCGGAGACTTCCCCCCGCTGCAACGGCGCT
>JBDRTC010000948.1:0-4142 GCA_043824335.1 Planctomycetota bacterium
CACTCCACCACACGTAGCTCATTGGTACCTGGCTGATACGCCACAACGTCGATTTCCCAGCGTGGGGATGATGGTCTACCAATGTCTCGCTTCTCCTGCTTCGTGAGTTCGACCTTCACCTCGGTGCGTGTCCAAAAACCTTGCCGATCAAGGATGGAAGCGATCACTGACTCGAATGCATCCATAGGTGTGGACTTCTAACTCCGAATGGTTGTGGTAGGATTCCCCTGTTATGTCAACTCCCGTTTCCCAAGCCGGCCTGATCGACCCTCCGGCGGACGTATCCAAGTACTCCGGTTGGAGGGAACTTTTGGCCGATTCGGTCACCGATCCGGCCGAGTTGTGCCGGCTCTTGGGGCTCGGCCCGTCGCCGGCCGATGCCGCTCGGCGTGTGCCCGGCGGTTTTCCCCTTCTGGTTCCGCGGAGCTACCTGGCACGCATCCGCCCTGGTGATCCCGAGGACCCCTTGCTGCTCCAGATTCTGCCCCAACGGCACGAACTAAACCAGCCGCCCGAGTTCTCGACCGACCCGGTGGGTGAGTCCGATATGGCCCGGTCGTGTGGGCTCTTGTGCAAGTACCGAAGCCGCGCTCTCATCGTAGCAACTGGGGCCTGCGCCGTCCATTGCCGCTTCTGCTTCCGGCGGCACTTCCCATACCCCGAATTGCCCAAACCTCCCGGTCGATGGCAGTCGGCCCTCGAACGGATCGGTTCGGATACGTCGATCCGTGAGGTGATCTTGAGCGGCGGCGACCCGCTCACGCTCGACGACGAGCCGCTCAGCCAGCTTGCCCGACGACTGGCCGAGATCCCGCACCTCCGGCGGCTCCGCGTCCACACTCGCGTGCCGATTGTCATTCCCGAGCGCGTAACCGAGGGGTTGTTGTCATGGCTTCGGGGGACCCGGCTCGCTTCGGTGGTGGTCGTTCACGTCAACCACCCGGCCGAGATCGACGAGACAGTCGCCGCCGCGTTGGGCCGATTGGTCGATGCGGGCGTGCCCGTGTTGAGCCAGTCGGTCCTCCTGCGGCGGATCAACGACCGGGCCGACGTGCTGGCCGAGCTGTTCGAGCGGCTGGTCGACCTCCGCGTGATGCCGTATTACCTTCACCAGTTGGACCGCGTGGCAGGCGCGGCCCATTTCGAGGTGCCCGAACCGATTGGCGTTGGGCTCGTTGAACAACTCCGCGCCCGACTGCCCGGCTATGCGGTCCCCCGCTACGTCCGCGAAGAGCCCGGCGAGCCGTACAAGCGTCCGTTGGCGTGAGCCGGGCGGCCGGCTTTCAATTTCACGCCGCCCCAAGGGCCTTTCTCGCATAGCCCACGTTTTCGGCGACCTGGTCTTTGTGCTTCTGCCACATGCCCAGGAGGATTACGTCGGTGGGCTTGATGCTGGCAAGCGCGAAGCGGATCGCCCGCTCGACTTCGCCGGGCGCTTGTACCCACGGCAGATTCTGTTAGGATGGCCGCTGGGTGATTTTGGACATTCTTGCCACCGGATGAGTTTTCACGGAGGAACGGGACCTTGGCACCTCGCTTCGACCGAGTCTACAACCGGGACTGCATCGCGGGGATGAAGAAGCTGGACGACGGCGTGGTCGATCTGGCATTCGCCGACCCGCCGTTCAACATTGGCTACGATTACGACGTCTATCACGACAAGCTCGAAAGCGAGCGGTACCTCGACTGGAGCCGGGAGTGGACCGCCGAAGTGGTCCGGGTGTTGAAGCCAGGCGGTACCTTCTGGCTGGCCATCGGCGACGAGTACGCCGCCGAGTTGAAGGTGATGCTTCAGCGGGAGCACGGGCTGGTCTGCCGGAGCTGGGTCGTTTGGTACTACACGTTCGGCGTCAACTGCACGAACAAGTTCAGCCGCTCGCACACCCACCTGTTTTACATGGTCAAGGACCCGGAGCAGTTCACGTTCAACGCCGACGATCCGGCGATCCGCGTGTCCTCCGCCCGGCAGCTTGTATACGGCGACAAGCGGGCCAACCCCAAGGGACGCCTGCCCGACGACACCTGGATCCTCAGGCCGCAGGACTTGCCCGACGGCTTCCGCGCCGACGGCGACACCTGGTACTTCGCCCGCGTGTGCGGCACCTTCAAGGAACGGGCCGGCTGGCACGGCTGCCAGATGCCGGAGCAGTTGCTGGGCCGGATCCTCCGTGCATCGAGCAACGAGGGCGATCTGGTGCTGGATCCGTTCGCGGGCAGCGGCACAACACTGACCGTCGCCAAGAAGCTCAACCGGCGATTCCTCGGCTTCGAGATCTCCTCGGACTACGCCGAACAGGTCAAGAAACGCCTTCGTCGGATCAAGCCGGGCGATCCCCTGGAGGGGGCCGCCGATCCTCTTACCAGTGTTCCCTCCACGGCTGAAGGGAGAAGACTGGGCGAGACGGACGATACCGGTCGACCAAAACGCAGGAAGCGCTGCTTCGCCAACGAACAGAAAAACCTTCCCGGATTATAAGAACCTGCGAGAACCCCGTTGCGCGCTTGAATGCCAGGCGGGGCAAGATCAGATTCAAAGCGAGCTTGCCATGAAATTCGCCATCTGCAACGAAACCTTCCAGGACTGGCCTTTCGAGAAGGCGTTCGCCTTTGCCGCCGAGTGCGGCTACACCGGCATCGAAATGGCGCCCTTTACGATCGCCGACAACGTGACCGACATCTCGCAGGGGAAGCGGGCAGAGGTGCGTGGGCAGGCCGACGCCGCGGGCCTTGAGATCGTGGGCCTGCACTGGCTGTTGGCAAGAACCGAAGGGCTCTATCTCACCAGCCCGGACGCCGAGGTCCGCCGCAACACGGCCGAATACCTGGGCCAGTTGGCGCGGTTTTGCGCCGATCTGGGCGGCAAGGTAATGGTGTTCGGGTCGCCTCAGCAGCGGAGCCTATTGCCGGGCGTCAGTCACGACGAGGCGATGGGGCACGCCGCCGCCGTGGTTTCCACGGTGCTCCCCGTGCTGGAGGAGACCGAAGTGACGCTCGCCCTGGAGCCGCTTGCCCCGAGCGAGACGGATTTCATGCAAAAGGCGGCCGACGCCGTCCGGCTGGCCGAGATGGTCGGCTCGCCGCACGTGCGGCTCCATCTCGACTGCAAGGCGATGTCGTCCGAGTCGATCCCCATTCCCGAGCTGATCCACCGGAACCGTTCCCTGCTCGCCCATTTCCACGCCAACGACCCCAACCTCCAGGGCCCCGGCTTCGGCGAGCTGGATTTCCTGCCCATCCTCCGGGCCTTGGGCGAGATCGACTACCGGGGCTGGGTCTCGGTCGAGGTGTTCGACTATACGCCCGGCGTCGAGCGGCTGGCCGAGGAGAGCATCCGGCACATGCAGGCATGCCTGGAGGAGCTGGCCGAGTGATTGCCTCCTGCCACGAGAAAGGAACAGCGACGTGGAGCTGAGAGTGCTATCCGACGACGGCGACGTTCTACGGCTGGAACTGGCCGGGCGCGTCCTGCAAAGCGACAGCATTCCCGATCTGGCGCCGTTCGACGACCTCTTGGGCCCCAGCGGATACGCCCGCCGGGTTTCGCTCAGCCTCGCCGAAACCCGTTTCATCGACACCCGGTGCCTGGCGTGGCTGTTGGCCCTCCACAAGCGGTTCAGTGAGGCGGGAGGCCGGCTCGTGATGCACTCGATTCGGCCCCAGCTTATGGACTTGCTCACGATGCTGCGCTTCGTGGAAATCCTCTCCATCGCCGAGGATGAAGCCGGAGCTCTTGAGTTGCTCCGGCAAGGATGAGCCAGTTGCGGACCCCGTATCCGCCCTCTCCGATAGGCCGCCTGGAGATTAGGTAGGTCGACTGCCGGTGAGGACTTGCACCGCGCGAAATTCCGGCGAAAATGGCTACAGGTGGAACCCTCGGGAAAGTGCCAGCTGTTGTCCTTACCATAGCAGCCCGTTGAAACTCACTGGACTTTGTCGGAAAACTGGTTTACTTGTTACGGTTAGGGTGGCATGCCCTCGCGAAGCGTGGGCATGTGGGGCGAAAGCATGGCGACGCAAGCGACGCCATGCCACCCGGTACGTCCACCGCGAGTACCGCGAGGGATGGCGATTGTAGTCGAGGAAGCCAACTGATCTTGTTGCGAGGAGCCACTCGAGACCAAGGAATACACGAATCCAGCAAG
>JBDRTC010000949.1:0-3856 GCA_043824335.1 Planctomycetota bacterium
TCGCCTCGCAGCCGGTCACGTGCCAGCCGGCCAGCGTTTGGCCGTCGACCAGTGCCGTGGTGACCTCATGCGGCGTCTCGGCCGCCAGCGAAGAGGCCGACTGCAGACCGAACAATGCCAGACAGACAAAGCACGGGGTGGGTCGTCTCATGGTGTGTCTCATCGAGGATCGAAGTTCGGATTTTCCACGTCCGCGGGCCGCGCGGCTCGTTTCACGTCGGAGGGCATGATACCCCGGCCGGCGGGGCGGTGTCAAATCGCAGCCGGGCCACGCAACCAGCATGATCCGTACAGCCGGGCCTGTCGCTGCGCGAACGCCGGCCGCGCGGGGAACGCGTCTTCTCTTTCCAGGTAGAAACGCGAAGGCCGAGTTCATCCGGCCAGTCGGTCCGATGTTGCGGATGCTACTGTTTCTTGTACGTCGGGCCGCAGGCGAAATCGTTGTTTTGCCCGGTTGCCAGGGAACTCCCGCCGCCGGCGCGACTTCCAACTTGTAGTTGCCTGAGACATCTTTTCCCGAGACCCACGAGGAGTAGAAGCGATGAAGAAGTCCATGAGTTTTGTCCTGGCAGTAGGTCTGTGCGTGCTGTTGGCCTCCGATGCCGCTTGGGCGCGCGCTCCGCGGGGCGGCAGGGCGGGTGGTCGAGGAATCTCGGCGCCTTCGCGAAACTTTTCGCCCGGCCCGGGGGGACGAAACACGCCGCTGGAAAACGGAACGCGTCCAGGGATGGGCAATCTTGGGAACTCGCACGTCAAGCCCCCGCTGAATAACGGGCCTCCGCTGAAAAACCATCTCCCCCCCGGCGGACTCGGCACTCCGCCCTCCGGCAACCGTCCGGATCTTGACCGGATCAAGAACCACATCGGCAACTTCCCAGAGCGCCCCGCAACCAACGGAATCCGCAACGGCTTCGACGGCCAGAAGATCAATCGCCAGGAACTCCAGGCCCAATGGCGGCAGCAGGCGGACGAAGTCCGTCAGACGCTCCAGGGCCGCTACGACGACCTCTTCACGCCCCAGTGGTACGTGGACCATCCCGCGGCGTGGCACGCAACGCACCCCTACGCCAATGCCTGGGCCGCGGTCGCGTGGGGCACCGTCTACGCCTGGGTGGGAGTCGCGCCGGCGCCAGTCGCCTACGACTACGGAAGCACCTTGGTGTATGAGGGAGACACGATCTACGTCGAGGGCGAGGCGGCCGGTTCCGCCGAGCAGTACGCCCAGCAGGCAAGCGAACTCGCCGAGGCGGGCTGGGAGACTGACGGCGCCAACGGCGAGTGGCTGCCTCTCGGCGTCTTTGCGTTGACGCCCGGCAAGCAGGCCGAGGCCAACGTGCTCCTCCAGCTCGCCACGAACCGCGAGGGGATCATCCGGGGGACCTACTACGACCTGCTCTCGGAAAACGGTCAGCCGGTGCAAGGTTCCGTCGACAAGCGCACCCAGCGCGTCGCCTGGCGCGTCGCCTCGGCCAAGACGGCCGTCATGGAAACCGGGCTGAGCAGTCTCACCGAGAACGAAGCGCCGCTTCTCGTTCACCTGAGCGACGGCCGCATCCAGAACTGGCTGATGGTGCGAGTGGAGAAGTAGGTTTGAAGGCCGGCGTGGTCGCGGTCGGTCGCAAACGCGATGTGAAACAGTATCACTGCCCAGCCTTTGCTTCTGTGGCCGGCTCGGGATAAAATACGCTTGTCTGGACACGTATTCGGGCCATCCGGCCTGGGTCATGTCGCCCCGACAGGGTTGCCGCCTTGTCGGGGTTTTTTCGTTGGGAGCCATCATTTTCAACCTCCACCTTTATTGTATTGACAAAAAAGAGATTGTCAATACATAAAATCGGCTTGACAAAAGAATTTTCGTCGATACATTAGTGGTATGAGCAAGAAAAGGGGAAGGCCCCCAAAAGAACCAGACGAGGCGAAGAGCCGCTATCTCCAAGTCCGGGTGAATCCGGACGAGAAAGCCGAATATGAGGCAGCGGCGGCGTTGGCCGGGGTCCCCGTGTCCGAATGGGTACGGGAAAGGCTACAACTTGCCGCACGCAGAGCGTTGCGCGCGGCGAATGAGAAACGCGAATACGTGGAGCCTTAGCCATGAAGGCCGTTGGATTCCGTGCAGAGAAGGACTCGATTACGTGGGCTGTTGTAGACGATTCGACTGATCCGCACGTTGTCGAGGCGTTTGACAGAATTCGGGCGCCGGATACCTACAATGAGGCGGAACGGCTGGCGTTGTTTCGGGAACGGCTGAAAGCATTGATTCAGCAACAATCCCCAAGTGTCGCCGCTATTCGATATCCAGAGACGGTCACACGACGATCCGCAACGAGCAGCGATCATATGCGGCTGCGAATTGAAGGCGTGATTTTAGAGGCAGCGCAGTCCGAAGGCATCAACGTCATGACCGGTGCATTAAGAACGATCGGGGCTCGCTTAGGAACCAAGACAGCCAAAACCTACCTTGACCGTGATGACCTTCGGGGCATGAAGTATCCGAGGAAGAGCAAAATAGTTAAAGATGCTGTTATTGTCGCCGAGGCGGCGTTGGGAGTTCAGCATGGAACGAGTCGGTAAAGTCAGGTATCAGATTATCCGCGAAATTGGTCTCGATTCGTCTGGGCAGCGCCGCGGTCAAAATTCGCGAGTCTACCTTGCCGACGAGCGCTCTCTTGGAGGGCAAATTGCTGTCAAAGAAATTGAAAAAACAGCGTTTCCAAAGCCAGATGATTACTTCAGAGAAGCGCAGAAGATGTTTGAGGTAGATAGCGAACATGTTGTGCCGGTCCAATACATGTGTGAACAGACTGATACTGTTGCGCTGGTGATGAAGTATTTCGAGCGTGGCTCGTTGGCAGACAAGATTGAGCATGGGCCCATTCCTCCGTCTGAAGTCGTAAGAATTGGGCAACATGTTTTGTCCGGGATAGTCCGCATACACAACGCTCACACTATTCACTTTGATGTCAAGCCGTCGAATGTCCTTTTCACAAATGCTTCCGTCGCGATGGTTGCCGATTTTGGCCAAGCACGCACGGTGCGGCCAGACGGGACGGTTGATTGGCCAGGCATGTACGAATATGGGCTTCCACCAGAATGGTACTCATCGAGCGCGGGCACGTCGCGTTCCGACATATACCAAGTCGGCCTGACGCTATACAGGGCCGTGAATGGTGACCCTTTTTTCCGGGCGCAAGTTCCAACTACAGATCGCGAACTTGAAACACGAACTGTTGCAGGAAAGTTCCCAAATCGCAACAAGTGGCTTCCACACGTCCCGAAGCAATTGCGCACTGTGATACGAAAAGCGTTGTCTCTTGTGCCAACAGATCGTTATGCGTCCCCAGAGGAATTCCAGAACGATTTGTCCTTTCGCGGCAACGATTGGACAACATCAATTGATTTGTCTTCGGGCGAGACGGAATGGAAGACGCAGCCGAGCGGCAAGGCAGCAATGATTGTTCGTTTGAGCAGAACCAAGAGTGGGTGGGCTGTGTCTCTTTACCAAGATGGGGCGAAGCGTCGACGGTTTCGCACACCGGACTGGAGAGATGGTCTCACTCCCGTCCAGGCGAATCGTCATTTGCTGGAACTGTTTCGCTCACTTGGATAGACTCGAAGTATCGTCCTGCGCGTTTCCATGTGCGTGGGCCGAACCGCTCGTTTGCCCGCTCCATGCGTTTGTCGAAGCACCCGTCACAAAATGGGTTCTGCATGTACGACATGGCCGATGTAGTGTCGGTCATATCGCTCCTACAAAAGCGGCACCGTCGAAGACGCTCTAGTAGTTGCATGACGTTACCCTTTCCGTTTCAATGGTATACTGTACATGCGCCCACGTAAAGAGGTCTCGGCAAAGAAT
>JBDRTC010000950.1:0-2273 GCA_043824335.1 Planctomycetota bacterium
GGCCCGCAACTCCTCCAACGCCCGCTCCAGACGCTGCACCGCAGGACAGTTCGCGCAGGAAACCAACGTCTCCGGCGTCTCGATCGGAAGGTTCAGAAGCGTGGCATTCATAGGGCCCCGCGATAGCCCGATTGACCGCCGCAGCCCAGAGCACTTCCCGCGCTCATCCACCCCCACGGATGGGTTGGACGAAGCTTTACCGCACGCCCGTGCTAAGTTCATGCAGCTTAACGGTTTTGCACCCCTCCTCGTCTTCCTCGCTCTCGGTGGCCTTCGTGCGTCGTCGCGCACTCCCGTGCGTCCTCCGGCCGATTCTGTGGCCCATATACGGCCCACTTTCGTCCGGGCCGGTCGGCTGCGCGTCGTCAGTGCCGGTCGCGAGTAGCTCGCCAACCGGCTCCGGATCGGCTTTCTTGGCGCCCGGTACCGGCGGCCGGGGCAGGGATTCGATCGCCGACATTCGGTCGCTTACGTGGGGGTGCGTGTAGACGTTGTTCGTCAAGTCGCCGGTGGAGTGCCGGGCCAGTTTCTGGCGCATCGTGTCTGGCACGCCGCCCCGGGCGAGGTTCGTGATGAACGTGTGGCGGTGCGCATGGAAGTCGGCGTACAAGCCATCCTCGCTTTGGTAGCAAAGGAACCCCGACTCCTCACGCCGCTGCCGCTCGCGTTCGGACTCCGCTTCGTCGATCCAGCTTGCCCGGGCACGCTCCAAGTCCATGCGCATCATCTTGCCGGTCTTTCGCCACCAGCCGCCCGGCGTCCTGAGCGGGAAGAGCGGGGCGTCTTGGTCGATCTCGGTTTTCGACTCCATCCAAGTCCGGAGCCACCCGGCCAGCTCCGGGTGCAGTTCGATGTTGTCGGTTCGCCGGTTCTTGGCATATGCCGCGCCCACGCGAATCGAGGGAGTCGAGCTTTCGAGGTCGCGCCTCACGGACCGCCCGGTTAACGAGTGCAGTTCCTTCCATCGGAAGCCCGTCCACCCGGACAGTACATAGAGCATCGCCCGGTCAGGCCCCAAAATGCCTTCGATCGGCGGGCCGCTCAAAGCCGACTCGATAAGCCTGTTGACTTCCTCCAACTCGAGCGCCCTGCGATCGTGGCGGCGATCGGTGCGGACGTTCAGCATCGACAGGTGGGTCAAGGCGTCCTGGTCCGTCCGGCGATCGCAGACCAGCCAGCGCGTGAATTGTCTGACCGACCGCAGATAGTGATTGTAGGTCTGGGGCGCCCAGTCCCTTGCCTTGCGCAGTTCGGCGAGACTCGCCTGGACCGCCGAGGCGGAAATGTGCATGATCCCCTCGAATCGGCACGCATCGAGCACCTTGCAGGCTCGGCCGATGATCCCCGCCACGTCACCCACGTCGCGGTCTCGCAAGTTGGCCTCGAAGTCCGCCAAGTGTTCCTTGCGCGGTCGGCGGTGGTGGGCCTCGAAAGGATCGACCAGCCCCTCTCGCTGGCGGGCGATGCGCCTCTCAATCTTCACGGCCAGCGCCGCGGTGGCATCCTTGTCCGTGTACCCTTTGCGGCGCTTCCATTTGCCGGTGGCGTCTTGATAGCGGACGTACCAGTGCCGGCTTTCGATCCGGCAGCTGCTGCCGTCGTCAGTGAGCGGGGCCTCGATCACCTTGCCACGAGATTTGAACCGGGCAATCCGCTTACCGCCCTTTGAGACGACCTCGGCGCCTTTGGGGATGGGCTTCGTGTAGGTTTTCTTCGCGATCGTGGCCATGGAGAAGTTCCTTTCTGCAACGGGCCGCGCGGGCGGGGTCCGGTTGCAGTCGGAACACCCGCCAGCGCGGCAAAGGAAGGTTTCAGTGTACGTCTTTCAGCGACGGCGCGAACCGCCTTTCTTCGTCCCCCCGTCGGCGGGTCCCATTCGCGAATGCGATCGGGATGGACGCGGAGGGATTCGCCGATTTCCTGCCTTTCCATGCCCATGGCGATCGCCACCGCTGCCCGCCGAATCTTCTTTCTGGTGGCCCGGCGCGGTCCGGGTTGCTTGGAGCACGGCACCGGCGCCTCGATCGTCACTTCCGTCTTCGGCTGTTCCGCGAGCGCCCGCTGGTACTCTTCCTCGGCAAGGTCTCGATAGACAGACCATTGCTTGCTGAGCATCCCAGGCTTCATTTGGAACGCCCGGGCTATTTCCGCCAGAGACCAGCCAGCCGCCCTCAGCTCGGCGGCCTTCTTGAGGTCCTCCAGCGTTTCATCCGTCGGTGTCGGCTTGTGGCCTGGCCGTTGATGGTGGCGGAGGTAAGTCTATTCTCGTAATC
>JBDRTC010000951.1:0-5206 GCA_043824335.1 Planctomycetota bacterium
CCCCCTCATCCCTCACCCCTCACCCCTCGCCCCTCACCCCTCACCCCTCACCGACGATTTCTACACCGAGGCCCTGCTCGCCCATCGCCGGGAGGGCTTCCTTTGGCAGAAGCTCCGGGCCCCGCGAAGCTTCGACTACAAGACCACCGAGAACAAGGGCTACAACGAGCGGCTTACCATGGGCCGCTTCTCCTTCACGCCTGATGAGCGCGAAGCGATCATCACGTTCGTGCTCGGCCTCGTTTCCGACCCACCGGCGGCGGACTACGTTTACCAGGGCGACCGCCGCCGGCAGGCGATCGCCGAAGGGCGCAAGGTGCTCGACAAGTACGCCTGCGCCGAATGCCACACGCTGGAAATGGGGTGGTGGCGGGTGGAGTACAACCCGGAGGAGATCGAAGCGCCCTACGAGGTCGAGGACTTCGCGTTCCTTGGGCCGCGCGTCGATCCGGAGTCGCTCGAAACGTCGTCAAAGCCGGACCGCCGCGGATTCCTCCACGCCGAGGCGGTCGGCATGGCCGAGAGGGACGAATCGGGCGAACTGCTCGAAGACGTCGACGACGACGACCACCCGATGGTCTACGTCAACCTCTGGGAGCCGCTCTCCCTCAAGGTCCAGGAGGAGCGGATGACGTGGCCGGTCGGCGCGCAACTGGGCGTTTCCGATCCCCATCAGGTCGCCACACGCACGCCGGGTGCCACTGGCGTCTCGGTGGGTGCCACTGGCGTCTCGCCAGTGCCGGGAGAGCCGAGGCCGGGTGCCACTGGCGTCTCGCCAGTGCCGGGAGAGCCGGGGCTGGGTGCCCCTGGCGTCTCGCCAGTGCCGGGAGAGCCGGGGCCAGGTGCCACTGACGTCTCGCCAGTGCCGGGAGAGCCGGGGCCGGGTGCCACTGGCGTCTCGCCAGTGCCGGGAGAACACGGGCAAGATGCCCGTGCCGCCCGCCGGCGGACCGTCGAAGCGCAGCGCGCAAGACCCACCTACGCGCCGCATCTTGCCGCAGCGCGGCCCACCGTGGGTGGGGCATTTGCCCGATTGCTGTTCCCGCACGTGCTCGACGAGGACAACCCGGCCGTGATGGCGGCCTGGGGCTGGGTGCCGCCGCCGCTGGTGGGCGAAGGCTTCAAGGTTCAGCCCGAGTGGCTTTACGACTACTTGTTGGAGCCGTTTCCGATCCGTCCCGCCGTGGTTCTCAGGATGCCCAAATACAACATGTCGCCGGAAGAGGCGGGCAAGCTGGTCGACTATTTTGCGGCCGTCGCGGGCGTCGACTTTCCGTACAGTTTCGATCCCCGCGGTCGAATCGCCGATCTGGAAGCCAAAGAGCTTGCGCGCCCGAACCGTCTCGACGACGCCATGCGGATCGTGATCGACCGGACGACCTACTGCACCAAATGTCACCTGGTGGGTGATTATAGTCCGGGGGGAGAGACGCAAACGGTGCTTGCCCCCAGGCTGGACCGCGTGGGCCCAAGGCTCCGTCCCGAATACTTGCACCGATGGCTGGCCAATCCGAAGGCGCTTTTGCCCTACACGGGCATGCCCGTCAATTTCCCGCCCACCGGCCCGCCCATGGGGCAGGATTTGTTCGAGGGGAGCAGTCTCGAACAGCTCGACGCCGTGACCGACCTCCTGCTAAATTACCACGGGTACATGAACGGCCGGAGCTCGATTCGGGCAGTGATTGAGTCGGCCGAGAAGGCCCCAACGGAGGCGGGGGCCGAGGAAGAGTGAGGGCCCGGGCTTTCTCGGAAAACCCTGTCTCCGGGTGGCATGGCGTCGCTTGCGTCGCCATGTTTTCAGGCACATGCCCACGCTTCGCGAGGGCATGCCACCCGACCGCCATGTTTTCAGGCACATGCTCACCTTCGCGAGGGCATGCCACCCGAAACGAGGCAATGATTCTCCCACCCGGCTGAGCGGGGCGGGAATGTGGCGGACGGGCGTTTCGTGGTTTATACTGGCGCCGTCGTCCTCCGCAATCATTATCCCAGGGAGACTGTTTCAGATGAGTTCGACGAGAAGGCTGAATCGACGTCAATTCGTGGCCCGGTCCGTGGCGGTCGCCGCCGGCGTGAGCGTGGGCGTCGGGGCGCCGGCGATCCTGAGGGCCGCCGCGAGCGATAAGTGGGGCGACCTGGTGGGCCGCTTCGAGTACGACGGCAGCGCCCCGGAGCGGAAGAAGCTCAAGGTGGACAAAGACGTCGACTGCTGCGGCAAGTTCGACATCCGCGACGAGTCGCTGATGGTCGGCGAAGACGGCGGACTGGGGAACGTCTACGTCTATGTTCGCAGCCGGAAGGTCGACGTCTTCCCGGAGCTTAAGGAATCGGCCGAAGAGCAGGTCGTTCTCGATAACCTCAACTGCATCTTCATCCCCCACTGCATGACGATCTGGTGCGACGAGCAGGAGTTCTCCATCGTCAACTCCGATCCCGTGGCCCAGAACGTGGCCTTTGCCCCACTGGGCGACGTGCCGGCCAACATCATTCTTCCCGCTCCTCCCGACGAAGCCTCGAAGGCGACCTGGACTTTCCGGCGCAAGCAGAATATCCCGGTCCCCATCGCCTGCAACTACCATCCCTGGGAAAGCGGCTACATCCTGCCCCGCGACCATCCCTACGTGGCGATCTCCGCGATCGACGGCACTTTCCGCATCCCCAAGCTGCCGGCCGACGACCTTGAGTTCCAGGTCTGGCACGAGCGGGTCGGTTACCTGGGCACGCCCGAGTGGTCGAAGGGGCGTTTTGAGATGTCCGTCAAGCCGGGGGTGAATGACCTGGGAACGATCAAGCTGGCCCCATCGACGTTCGAGAAGTAGTGTTGCGCCTGGCCGTCCTATCCGCATGGGATTTCTCCGCCGACCGGCGCTCCCCGCCCGTGTTGATCGGATCGATCGCGCGGGCGGTTGTCGTGTTGGCTGCGCTTCTGGCTGCCGGCTGCAAATGGTCGCCGCCGCCGGAGTTCCGCCTGAACCTGGAGGGCCGTGATCCGGACGAGATCACGCTGGTCCAGAGTGAGGCGATCACCGAAACCTTGGACGAGCTGTTCGGCACTCCCGATCAGCCGGCGATCCCCGACGAGGCCGGCTTGGACCTCCGACTCCTGGAAATGGCCGCCGGACCGACGGTAAGGGCCGAGGAAGTGGGCCGTGGGTCCGTCTACCAGCACGGCCTCTATCGCCAGCACTGCGCACTTTGCCACGGCATCTCGGGCGACGGGGCCGGGCCGCTCGTCTCGGTCCTGGATCCGTACCCCCGCGATTTCCGCAAGGGGATCTTCAAGTACACCTCCACACTGGCCGGAGCCAAACCGACCGGGGAGGATATCGAGTGGACCCTGGCACGCGGCATTCCCGGCACGGGCATGCCGTCGTTCGCCGGGTTGAAGCCGGCCGAGACAGCCGCGCTTATCGAGTACGTCGAATACCTGAGCATCCGCGGCCAAACGGAGTCGTACGTGATTCAGTTGATCGTCGACGAGGACGAGTACCTGCCCCTGGGCGCCGACGCCAAGGAGATGATCCTCGATGAAAGTGCCCTTTCGGCGGCCGAATCCTGGGCCTTGCCCGAACAATATGCCGAGCAATACGTGGTCGTGCCCCCGCCGAGGTCCTTGGTGAACACGCCCCAGCGGCTTGCCGATTCGATCGCTTTGGGTCGTGAGCTTTACGCCGGCGAGGACGCCCAGTGCGTGAAGTGCCACGGTCCGGACGGGGCGGGTGACGGCGAGGAGACCGAGCTGTATGATGATTGGAACAAGCCGAAGAAAGGGCTCACGCCCGAGGAGACGAAGGAGCTGGCCCGGTGGTTTACGCTTCCCCTCCAGCGGCTTCGGGCCCGCGATTTTCGGGAAGGGGCGTTCCGCGGCGGGGATCGCCCGGAGGATCTCTACTGGCGTGTTTACATAGGGATCAAGGGGACTCCCATGCCCCCGGTCGGCCCCTCGCCCGGGACCCCCGGGGTCATGACGCCCGAGGAAATCTGGCACGTGGTCGATTACATCCGCTCGCTGAGCGAGTGAGGGGGGGAATGAAGGATGAAGGATGAAGGAGGAAGGATGAGGGTATGAGGGATAGCCAGTGGGCTGATTTGTTGCGTGTTTTGGGCGGCGAGTTGCTCGATCCGCTGCCGGTGGGGTTTATCATTGATAGTCCCTGGCTGGCGTGGTGGTGCGGGATCTCGATCGTCGATTACCTGACCGACGACGCCGCGTGGCTGGAGGCGAACTTCCGGGCCGAGCGGCGGTTTCCGGACATGCTCTTTCTCCCCGGCTTCTGGGCGGAGTATGGAATGTGTACCGAGCCCTCGGCCTTCGGCGCCAAGTGCGTCTGGCCGGAAAGCGAGTTTCCCTTCGCCGAGAAGATGCTTTTCGACTACGCCGACGTCGGCCGGCTGAAGAAGCCGAATTGCCGCACCGACGGTCTCTTGCCGTTTGCCATCAAACGGCTCGAGCGCGCCCGGCGGAAGATCGAAGAGGAGGGCCACCAGATCCGCTTCGCCTGCTCTCGGGGACCGATGAACATCGCCTGCTACCTGCTCGGCCACACCGAGCTGATGATCGGCGTGCGGACCAATCCCGAGGAAGTCCACAAGCTTATGGATATCGTCACGGAGTTCGTCGTCGACTGGGTCAAGCTCCAGGCCGACACGTTCCCGTCGATCGACGGCATCCTGCTCTTGGACGACCTGATCGGATTCCTGGGCGTCGACGACTTCAACCAGTTCGCGCTCCCCTACTTCCAACGTATTTTCGGCTCGCTCAATGTCTCGGTGAAGGCCCTGCACAACGATTGCCAGGGCCGGATCACCGCGCGGTCGCTTTCGGAGATGGGCTCGAACCTGTTCAATTTCTCGTTCGAGCACGGCCTGGCCGAGATGCGGGAGCTGGCCGGCGATACGGTCACGCTCTTGGGCAACATCCCGCCCCGCGACGTGCTGGCCCGGGGGACCCCCGAGGACGTGAGACAAAGCGTCGCCGAGGCACTCGCCTCGGTCGACGACAAGCGGCGGATCATCCTCTCCTGCGGCGGCGGCACCCCGCCGGACGTTTCCACCGCGAATCTCGACGCCTTTTACGCGGCCGCCACCGGGCGGGAGTAGCGGCTCGCCGCTCGCTGCCGGCCCCGTCCTTCTCACAACTCAAGTTATCCCCTATATTTAGGGAAGGGAATATTCCCGGCTCAGGTCGCCGAAGCGAAGTTCGGTG
>JBDRTC010000952.1:0-7798 GCA_043824335.1 Planctomycetota bacterium
GGGGGACATCACGTTCCTGAGACACGTATCCCGGAAACTCCCACACATCCGCCGCGCAGGCCGCCGGGAAATCGAATTCCGCATCCGCCGCAGCACCCGATCCCGGAGTTGCCGTGGCTTCCCATCCCGACCCCGCACCCGCACCCAAACCCGGCTCCGGAATTCCCCTGGCCTCCGACTCCGCAGCCTCGGCCGAACGACTATCCCGACCCGGCCGGGCATCCGATTCCGGAGGTGCCGCCGAATTACATTCCAGATCCACCCCACCATCCTGAGCCGGAACCGCCGTGGCGCCCGACTCCGGAGGTGCCGCCGAATTACATTCCGGATCCGCCTCGGCATCCAACTCCGGAGACCCCGGAATACCCGCCCGAATACCCGCCCGAGACGCCGCCGGAGGTTCCTCCGCCCGAAAAACCGCCGCAGGTGCCACCTGAGTATCCGCCCGAGTATCCCCCGCAGCAGCAATACCCGCCGGTGTATCCACCGCAGCAGCAAGATCCGCCGGCTTATCCCCCGCAGCAACAGTACCCGCCAACGTATCGGCCGCCCCAGCAGCAGGGGAATCCGTGGGGGAAGAGAAAACCGTCGTCTGTCTATCCCCGAGGGGCGTTGGACAACACCTCGCGGAGCGGCCTCGATCGGCCTCCGGCTCCGATTGCCAGCGACCAGCGGCACGCGCCCAACTGGGGTTTCGATTACCGGCTGGAACCGGGCTCGCATGGTTACACGGCGCTGGTCACGGCCGTTTCGCCGGATGCCCCCGCGGCCCAAGCGCGGATTGAGCCCGGCGACCGAATTACGACGATCAACTCCCACCCGCTTCGCGGCCCGTTCGACGTGGAGGCGGTCCGGGGGTACGTCAGGTTGGAAGCCGTCAATGTGCGGACCGGACTGTCCGAATGGCTTTCCGCGGTGATTCCCTGATTGACGTGAACCGCCATGAACCGGATACGCCTTCACCAACGCCCCCTGCTCGTGATCGTGCTCTTGGGCCTGGGCCTCTCGCTTGGCGCTTCGGTCGGCCGGAGCGGTGAGGAGCGGCTCCCGGCGGGCGTCCTGATCCGCGTTGGAGCAGCCGGCAAACCGGAGGTCGTGCCTGTTCAAGGGTCACTCTCGCCGGAACTGCTCGCCGGCGAAGGGCTTCTCGTTTGGGCCAACCAAGGACAGGAATCGTGGCGTGCCCTTCCCTTCGCGACCCCGGCCCGCCAGGCTCCGAGCACCCTGGCCATGGCGTCTCGATTCGGTGGCCCCACCCAAGACAGCCCCGGCGGGGCCGGCGAAGTGTCGGCAACGCCGACCTTGCAGCTCGACCAGTTGATCGGCCAGGTCGTCTTTCGCGGCGACGGATTCCTTACCCCCACTCACGCAGGCCATCACCTCGATCCGAAGATCACGATCCGGCGACAGCCCCGGGAAGAGAAGCCGGCCTACCCGAAAACGACGCTCCGGCTCGACCGGGGCGACCGCCCCTTGCTGCGAATCCCGATCGAGGAGGATCAGGCCCGAGTCGCCTGGTCGGAGATTCCCGAGTTGCCGGCGAATCTCAAGGACGGTCTGCCGCCGGGTGAGTACACCCTTCGTGAAGAGAGCGGTCGCGCAAGTGCGACGTTCGTTGTCGAAGACGTCGAGCTTCGCGAGTGGGTCATGGAAGTTCCCAACGAGTTGGAGCACCTGCTCGGCGGCCGGCAGGATCCGCTTTACCTCCAGTTGACGGCCGGACATTTGCTGGGCCAGGTTGATGAAGACAATCGGCCGCGCCCGTACACGGCCGATGCCCTCGACTTGCTGGACGGGGTCTCGGAAGAGTCGCTCACCCCCTATCTGAAACAGCTCCGCGCCGACGTGTTGGCTCGCCTGCAAAAGGGCCTGCCGGCCGAGCCGAGTTCGGCCGTCGCCGATCCGACCGGGATCGCCCAAATCGACGCCGCGCGGCAGCTCATCCTGGTCGGAAAATGGGAGGCGGCCCTCGCCGAGCTCGACGCGCCCGAGCTGGCCGGCGCGACGAGGCCCAAGGCCCTGGCGACGCTTTATCGGGCAGTCATCGCGGCCGAATCGGGGCAGACGACGGAGGCGGCCAGCGGGACCCTGTTCGTTGAGGCCATCGAGCAGCTCGCGGGCGATCCCTCCGACGCCTATCGCGCCCGAAACAACTACGCCAACTGCTTGCTCGTTCGCTCTCAGGACCGGCTCTACAATCACGCCTTTCAGATTGCCAGCGGCGTGTCCTATCCGCTGATCCGCTCCCTGATGGATTGGCGCCGGTCGCTTTCGGAGTACGAGGCGGCCTTGGGGCTGGCCGATGAGCTGGGGCCCGATCGTCGGGCGGCGGTCGAGATGAACGTGGCCCGGCTCTACGCCCTGTTGGCCGACGTGATCCACACGCTCGATCCTCCGGTGGCGGGCGAGAGAGGGTTTTCCGCCGGGCACCGCGCGGCAGCTTCGGAAGCGTGGCGCCTGGCCTCGGCGGCACTTTCCCGGGACGGCGGCCCGACCGATCCGGTGGTCCGCGCCGCCGGTTACGAGATCCTGGCCCAGCTGGCGTTTCGCCGGGGTAGCGCCAGTGAGTGCCGCCGCCGCATCGGCCAGGCGATGCACGAATACGTTCAGGCCGGCGCCCTGGCAGGGCTGGAGGGCGGGCACCGGATGCTGGGGCTCCTTTGTCTTCGCGAGGCAGAGTACGCTCAAGACGACGCCTCCGGCGACCACCGCTCCGCGGCGGTGCCCGAAGGACGGAAGCAGGCACTTCAGCACCTGCGGCTCTCGCACTTTCTCGCGGAATTTCTACGAAAGCAGATTCCCGCCGACCGGATCGGCCTGGGGCGCGCCGGCTTCTTCGCCCGAAGGGCTTACGTCAACGAGCGGCTCTGTGAGCTTCTGATCGCCGAGGGGGAACCTGCCGAGGCGCTGCGTTACGCCGAGCTGGCCAAGGCCCGCGGGCTGGAGGACGTGCTGGCCGTTGGGGCGAGCAAGGCCGCGGGAAGGGGGCTCGAACCGCGAGCACTTTCGGAAATCCTGACCGATTGGCCGAACGACGTGGCCGCGCTCGAGTACTTCCTGGGCACGCAGCAGGCGTGGCTGTTTGTGGTCGACTCTTCGGGCGAGGTCAAGGCCCACGTGCTCAAAGACGCTTGGGGACGGCCGCTCGCCTCCCGCGACCTGATCGCCCGGCTGCGAAGCTTCCTGGTCAACACCGACCACAAGGCGAGCCAGATGCGGGAGCGTCTGGCGTCGGGCATGGGTTTCGATCACACCTGGCAGCACGAACTCCACCAGCTCTATCGCGAACTGGTCCCCGAGGGCGTGATGGAAGAGCTGCGCACGGTTAAGACGGTCTTGATCGCACCGCACCATATCCTGCACTACTTCCCCTTCGTGGCCCTGGTCACCGAGCCGGACACGACGCCGCGAGCGGCCGACGAGATGGTCAGGCCGAGGTTCCTTCTCGACGAAGCGTTCAACGTGTGCTCGGTCCCGTCGCTCTCGGCCTGGGACCTCTTGCGGGAGCGGCCCGACCGGCCCATCCGGCAGGTCACGGCCTCGGGAATCGTCCGATTCGCGGACGCCCAGCCGCTGCCGGGCGTCGAAAAGGACCTGGCGAACTTGAAGGCCGCATTTGGTGAGATGGTCCAGACCGTGCTGTCCGACGAAGAGGCTTCCGAAGCCCGGGCAAAGGAGATTCTCAACCGGGGCGGGCTTCTCTTCGTGGCCACGCACGGACAGAGCTTCGCCGACCAGCCGCTTTCGAGCTACCTGATGTTCCATCCCGATGAACACAACGACGGATACCTGACGGCCGGGGAAATCTACGCCCAGGACGTGGCCGCCGACCTGGTCGTGATGAGTGCCTGCTACTCCGGGCTGGCCGACCGCTCGCCGCTGCCGGGCGACGATCTTTTCGGATTGCAGCGGGCCCTGCTCTACTCCGGCGCCCGAAGCGTGGTTTCCGGCGTGTGGGACGTGTACGACGGCACGGGGCCGGAGCTGATGCGCGAGTTTTTCGGGCAGCTTGTCGCCGGCCAGCCGGTCCCTGCTGCCTTGTCCAACGCGCAGCGGGCCATGCTCAACCGCCTTCGGGCCACCCGGGCCGCCGAACCGTGGCTGCACCCGTACTTCTGGGCCGTTTACACCGCCGTCGGCGACGACCGGACCCGCTTGGAAACGGGCAACGAGTAAGAGCAAGTTGCCGGAATCCATCTCCCGCGTTCCCACACCAGCCCGACGCGCAAGCGAGGGCCGACAACGGAGGAGCAGCGACCCTCGCTCGCGCTTCGGGCTTGTGTTGCGAGTCTTTTGCGACGGGCCATATTGCTCTCCCGCGTCCTCCAAGGGATAATCCACGCTTACTTTACGTGGCGATTGAGCAAAGGGCGCCATGCAAGGCTTCTTACGAGCCGACGGACGCAAGGGCATTCGCAATGTGCTCGCCGTGGCTTATCTCGTGGAATGTGCCCACCACGTCGCCGCCGAGGTCGCGGCGCCTTTTCGCGACCGGGGCATCCACGTGATCGGTTTTCCGGGCTGCTACCCGAACGCCTACGCCTCGCGGCTGATGACCGGGCTCACGACGCATCCCAACGTCGGGGCCGTGCTCCTGGTGTCGCTCGGATGCGAAAGTTTCGACCGCCACGCACTGGCCCGCTCGATCCGGGCTTCCGGACGCCCGGTCCACTCGCTCGTGATCCAGGAGTCGGGCGGGACCGCCGCGACGATCGAGGCCGGCAGGACGTGGGTCCAAGCAGCGATCGAAGCGCTTCAAGCGACTCCCCGAGCTGACTTTCGAGTTGAGGAGCTGATCGTCGGCACGATCTGCGGCGGGTCAGACGCCACCAGCGGGCTGACCGCCAACCCGGCGGTCGGCCGGGCCTTCGACCTGTTGATCCAACAAGGCGCCACGGCCATTTTTGAAGAGACCGGCGAGCTGATCGGCTGCGAGCATCTCATGGCCGAGCGGGCGGCCACCAAGGAGTTGGGAAGCGAGATCATCGCCTCGGTGGCCAAAGCCGCCCGATACTACCAAACGCTGGGGCACTCGAGCTTCGCCCCCGGGAACGCCGACGGCGGGCTGACCACCATCGAGGAGAAGTCGCTGGGGGCGTACTCCAAGAGCGGCAAGTCGACGATCGCCGGCCTCATCAAGCCGGGCGACGTGCCGCCCGCCGGCGGACTTTATCTCTTGGACGTCGTGCCCGACGGCAAGGTCCGATTCGGCTTCCCCAACATCGCCGACAACGCCGAGATCGTCGAGCTCATTGCCTGCGGCTCGCACCTGGTGCTCTTCACCACGGGCCGCGGCTCGGTCGTTGGGTCGGCCATCTCGCCCGTGATTAAGGTCTGCGCCAATCCGGACACGTATCGCAAGCTTTCGGACGACATGGACGTCGACGCCGGCCGCATTTTGGAAGGCCGCGGCACCCTGGACGAAGTTGGCCGGGAAATCTGCGACCTGGCCCTCGCAACGGCCGGCGGCCGTAAGACCGCCTCCGAACGGCTGGGACATCAAGAGTTCCTCCTCACCTACAAGTCATTCGACCCCATCGGGCCCGATTGCCTGCCGGGAGCATGAAGGCCGGTCTAGGCACTCTCAGTCTTGCAGGAAGATATCCGGGAGCGGGGCCTCGCCGGCGGTGACGGAATACTCGCCAAAATCGGTCACGCCGTCCTCGGCGAGCACCTCTTCGTCGACAAAGAAACGGCCGGTGCACTCCCGGCTGTTGCGGGAGAGGATCACGTGGGCCGCGGCGGCCATGATTTCGGGCTTCCGCGAGCGGCGCATGACTTCCTCGCCCAGAAGGTTTTGGACCGCGGCCGTGGCGATGACCGTCTTGGGCCAGAGCGCGTTGACGGCCACTCCTTGCGGACGCAGCTCTTCGGCCATGCCCAAAACGCACAGGCTCATGCCGTATTTCGACATCGCGTAGGCCAGGTAGGGCGCGAACCACCGTGCCTCCATGTTCAAGGGCGGGGCGATGTTGAGGATGTGCGGGTTGTCCGCTTCGAGCAGGTGTGCAAGACATGCCTGCGACGCCAGGAACGTCCCCCGCACGTTGACCGCGTGCATCAGGTCAAAACGTTTCATCGGCGTGTCGGCCGTGCCGGCCATGAAGATCGCGCTGGCGTTGTTGACGAGAATATCGATCCCGCCGAAATGGTCGGCGGCCCTTCCGACGGCCGCCCGAACCTGGTTCTCGAAACGGAGGTCCATCGGGCAGGCCAGCCCCCGGCCGCCGGCGGCCTCGATCTCGTCGACCGCCGTGTGGATTGTGCCCGGGAGTTTTGGGTGCGGCTCGGTCGTCTTGGCGGCGACCGCAACGTTCGCCCCGTCAGCAGCCGCGCGGAGGGCGATCGCTTTGCCGATGCCCCGGCTCGCCCCCGTAATGAACAGCGTCTTCCCTCGCAGGGATTGCGTTTTCATGTTCATTCCGCCAACCGCTTGGAGTGTTCGGGCATTAGGCTGTTAGGCTTTTGGACTGTTAGGCTGTTAGCTCGTTCCCAAGCTCCAGCTTGGGAACGAGAAAAGCCATCCCTGTCGAGACACTTGATGACCCGCCCAGGGCCGAAGTAGAATCAGTCTATCTTCAAGAGAACCTTGGCGAAAGGAGACGCACGATGGCCGGCACCGGGGACCTTCCACGACATCATGACGGCGGGTCGCATGACGCACGCTTCCAGGCGGTGATTCTGTCGGGTGTTCGCACCCCGATCGGCTCGCTGGGCGGGGCGTTGGCCTCGGCGCCGGCCCCGGAGCTGGGGTCGATCTCGATCCGAGAGGCCCTGGAGAGGGCGGGCGTCGCGCCCGAAGAGGTCGACGAGGTGATCCTCGGGAACGTGCTCGGTGCGGGCGTCGGCCAGAACCCCGCCCGGCAGGCGTCGCTCGGGGCCGCCTTACCGGCTTCGGTCGGCGCGACCACGGTGAACAAAGTCTGCGGGTCGGGGTTGAAGGCGGTGATGATGGCCGACCAGGCCATCCGGCTGGGCGAGGCCGGCGTGGTCGTCGCCGGCGGTATGGAAAGCATGAGCCAGGCCCCCTATCTGCTCCCCAAGGCCCGGCAAGGGTACCGCATGGGCCACGGGGAACTGGTGGACGCGATAATCCACGACGGCCTCTGGGACGTCTACGGCAACCAGCACATGGGCGTCTACGGCGACCGCTGTGCCGTAAAGTGCGGTTTCACCAAGAAGGACCAGGACGACTTCGCGGTGCGCAGCTACACTCGGGCCCAAAAGGCCATGGCCGAAGGTGTCTTTGCCGAAGAGATCGTGCCCGTTGCGATCCAAGAGAAACGCCAAAGCACGCTGGTCGGCGAAGACGAGGAGCCGGCCCGGTTTGTCGAGGAGAAGCTTCGCGGGCTGCGGCCCGCCTTCGGGGCCGAGGGAACGGTCACGGCCGGCAATGCATCGAGCATCAGCGACGGGGCGGCCGCCCTGGTGCTGGCCTCGGAGAGCCGCTCGGAGAGCCTGCCGGCAAGGCCGCTGGCCCGAGTGGTGGGCGCGGCCACCTTCAGCCGCGAGCCGGAATGGTTCACCCTGGCTCCCATCGGCGCGATCAAGAAGCTGATGGAGAAGGTCGGCTGGGACATCCAAAGCGTCGATCTTTTCGAGATCAACGAAGCGTTCGCCGCGGTGACCATGGCGGCCGAGCGCGAGCTGAACATCCCCGCGGAGAAGGTCAACATCTACGGGGGCGCCGTTGCGTTGGGCCACCCCATCGGCTGTAGCGGCGCCCGGATCCTCGTCACTCTGCTCACCGCCCTCAAACGCACGGGCGCCCGCCGCGGCATCGCCTCCCTCTGCATCG
>JBDRTC010000953.1:0-2855 GCA_043824335.1 Planctomycetota bacterium
TGCGGCTCTCGCTTGATAGCCGAAAGTTGCGACCAATACAAGCCCCCCTCGCGCGGGGACTCCGGGTGGGACGGGTGGTCTGCCCACCCGTGCAGACGGACGATACTCGACTGCACGATTCTACGAAGGTGATGGCGAGACCGAGGACACGCTGTTCCCGAAAATCGACGCACTCCGGCCGCAGTTCCTTGATCAGCCTTCGCCATTGAACTGAGCATCCCCCAACCACTTCGATACTGGCGAGACGCCAGTGCCACCCGCCCGGATCCTTTCCTTCGCCTCCTCCCAGGAAACGCCGGAATCGGGATTCTCCAAGTGGTCTGATTTTCTCCGGGCCAACTCCTCTTTCTGCCAGTCGGGGACGGGGACCCGCTCGGGAACCGACGCAATGTCGTCCCACAGGTCTTCGACAAGCTGCAGCTTCTCGGAAACCCCCAGCTTTGACAGTCGTGAAAGCTCCGGGTTCATGATCGCTCTCCGAATCGTCCTTCTCGCCCGAAAGCCCTTCCTCGCAGTCTCAAGGCACGCTGATCGTACCCATCCTATCCGCACGCCGGAGGGTGAGCAAGCCACCAGCGCCACTCATCGCCGCATAATCATCATTGTTAGAATGATGATAAAGACGCCTTTCGGCGGGTGCGTTGACACTCAAGACGGCGCACCTCTACAATGGCCCGACCGCGGTCTGCGGCGACTGTCGCTTGAGCACATCAGCACGAACTCGGGGATTCGGAGAGAGCCACCCATGGCAGCGGAAAAATCAGGCAAGATCGACTCGGTGATGAAGGAGGAGCGGCTGTTCCCCCCCTCGGAAGAGTTCGCCGCCAAGGCGAGGATCGGCTCGATCGAGGCGTACGAGAAGCTCTGGAAAGAGGCGGCCGACGACCCGGAGGCCTTCTGGGGCAACTTGGCCGGGGAGCTGCACTGGTTCAAGCCGTACGACAAGGTCCTCCAGTGGGACGAGCCGTTTGCCAAGTGGTTCGTGGGCGGCCAGACAAACGTCTCCTACAACTGCCTCGACGCACACCTCGGCACCGCCCGGCAGAACAAAGCGGCGCTGGTTTGGGAAGGCGAGCCGGGCGACACGCGCGTGCTGACCTACCAGACGCTCCACCAGGAGGTGTCGAAATTCGCCAACGCCCTGAAGGGCCTGGGCATCGGCAAGGGCGACGTCGTCTCGATCTACATGCCCATGGTGCCCGAACTGGCCATCGCCATGCTTGCCTGTGCCCGCATCGGCGCGATCCACTCGGTCATCTTTGCCGGCTTCTCGGGCGAGGCGATCGCCGACCGGAACAACGACGCCAAGGCCAAGCTCCAGATCACGGCCGACGCCGGCTGGCGCCGCGGCAAGCAGTTGCCGCTCAAGGCGAGCGTCGACGAGGCCCTGGCCAAGTCGCCCAGTGTTGAGAAGTGCGTCGTGCTCCGCCGGGTGGGTACGGACGTCAACATGCAGGAAGGCCGCGACTTCTGGTGGCACGACCTGATGGACGAGGCCTCGCCCGATTGCCCGGCCGAGCCCATGGAGGCCGAAGCCCCATTGTTTATCCTCTACACCAGCGGATCGACGGGCAAGCCCAAGGGAATCAAGCACAACACGGCCGGCTACAACCTCTTCGTGAAGAAGACGGCCGAGTGGGTGTTCGACGTCCGTGAAGAAGACGTCTTCTGGTGTACCGCCGACATCGGCTGGGTCACCGGCCACAGTTACATCGTCTACGGGCCGCTCACCGCCGGGATGACCAGCTTCATGTACGAAGGGGCCCCCAACTGGCCCGACGAAGGCCGCTTCTGGGAAATCATCGAAAAATACAAGGTGAACATCTTCTACACGGCCCCGACGGCCATCCGGGCGTTCATCAAGTGGGGCGACCAGTGGGTCGACAAATATGACCTCTCCAGCCTACGGCTCTTGGGAACCGTGGGCGAAGGGATCAACCCCGAGGCCTGGATGTGGTACCACAACAAGATCGGCGGCGGGCGCTGCCCGATCGTCGACACTTGGTGGCAGACCGAAACCGGCGGCATCATGATGACTCCGTTGCCGGGGGCCACTGCCACCAAGCCCGGAAGCTGCTGCAAGCCCTTGCCGGGGATCGTGCCCAACATCGTCGACGAAAAGGGCGAGCCGGTCCCCACCGGCAGCGGCGGCTGGCTCACCATCGCCAAGCCCTGGCCCGGCATGCTCCTGGGGATCTGGGGCGACGACGACCGCTACAAGCTGCAGTACTGGATCCAGGTGCCCGGACAGTACCTTTGCGGCGACAACGCCCGTTGCGACGAGGACGGCTACTACTGGATCATGGGCCGCATCGACGACGTGCTGAACGTCTCCGGACACCGCCTGAGCACGATCGAGATCGAAAGCGCCCTGGTGAGCCATCCCGCGGTAGCCGAAGCGGCGGCCGTGGGTCGGCCCCACGAGCTGAAGGGCGAGGCCGTGGCCGTGTTCGTCACCGTGACCGGCGACGTCGAACCGGACGAGGAGCTGCGTGCCGGCCTGAAGCAGCACGTCCGCCATGAGATCGGCGCGTTGGCCGTCCCCGACGACGTCCGCTTCACCAGCTCGCTACCCAAGACCCGAAGCGGCAAGATCATGCGCCGCCTCCTCCGCGACATCGCCGCCGGCAAGGAAACCGTCGGCGACACGACCACGCTGGAAGACTACAGCGTGCTGGCCAAGCTGCGGCAGGACGAAGAGTAGCCGGCGGGCTAAGCCGTTCCGGCCCGCGGGCACGCACCTTGCCGACTTGTTGGACAAGCGCGCGGGGGTGCCCCTCTGCTTTTGGAGAACGCCCGTTGGAGCTGGGGCCGCTCCAAGTCCAGCGCCGTTGCAGCGGGGGGAAGTCTCCGCC